>DASVZI010000077.1:0-31065 GCA_036391735.1 Rhodocyclaceae bacterium | reverse complement strand
AAGATCGCCATGATGGAGTCGCCCATGAACTTGTCGATGGCGCCGCGGTTGCGCGTCACCGAGCGCGACACGCGGGACAGGATGAAGTTGAGCGTCTCGACGATCGATTCGGTATCGGCGTTGCGCTCGACGTAGGAAGTGAACCCCACGATGTCGCAGAACAGGACGGCGACCTGGCGATCCTCGTTGGTGATGCTGTCCTTGCCCTCGCGCACGGCGTCCCGCGCCTTCTGCTCGACGAGCTGGGGCACGTAATGGCGCGTGATGTTGTGGATGCGCATGCCGCTGAGGATCGACCCTTCCGAAAGGTGGCCGGACCCCGCCTCCTGGGACACCACCTGCCAGAGCGAGGCGATGCTGCCGTCCGCCAGGCGGTAGCCGCTGACGTTGAACAGCACCGACATGTCGTCGGCGCCCGGCGGGTTGATGCGGATGCGGAAGTTCTCGAAGGTGCCGCCGCCCTCGGTCAGTGCCTGGCCCCAGACGATATCGTTGTGAAAGGCCAGCGGAATCGCCTGCGCCAGGTCGCACGCCCAGCCCGCGCTGCCCTCGATCCGCAGCCGGCGCAGCATCGAGGGAGAGACCGCGACGATCTCGCCCACTGGAGAAAAGCGCATGAAGCCGTAGTCGAGCTCCTCGAATATCTGCTGCATGCCGGCGGCGCAGTCCGCGGCTGCCAGCAGCGCGGGGGCCGCCGCATCGAGCGGGCGGTCGCCCTGCTGCGCCAGCAGCAGTTCCGTGCCGTCCGACGTCTCCTCGCTCGCCAGCCGCATGCCGAGGGCTTCGATGAGCCGCCAGGTATGGCACTGCTCGCGGTTCCATGAAAACGGCACGTCGATGCGCACGAGCTCCTGCTGGCCGCCGGCGGCGGGCGCCGGGAAGCCGACGACGATCTGCCATCCCGCGGCCTCGCAGGCGCGCGCCAGGTTCTGCGAGCCATGCTCGCCGACCTCGGTGGCATAGAACGACTTCATCGCCTCGTCGTTGCCGTCGGTCGGCAGGCCGAATTCCGTCTCCATGATGCGGCGCACGACCCGCATGTGCATGGTCTTCACGGCGCCGTCGAGGAGGTCGTTGAGGATGACGGTGACGGGGGCTGCCAGCCGGCTCATGCCGCGCACCTCGAGGGCGAGGCGCAGGTGCCGCTGCACATCGAGCCATGGGCCGTGGTCGAGCGCGAGCAGCCGCACCGTCGGCACGGCGGCGCCGGCGGGCTCAGAGATTGGCGCAGAGCTTGTAGGTTTCATTCTCGGTCAGGCCCGTCATGAAACTCTCCTGCGCCCAGGCCCTGCAGCGCGCGGCATCGAGCCCGAAGGCCGCCAGCTTTGCGGCGCGCGTCGAGAGGTCGGTTTCCGGAACGGCGCCGAAGCCGCTGCTGCGCGCCAGGTAGTTGGCGCCGGCGAGGCTGGCCAGAACCGCGTCGCCGGCGGATTCGGGATCCGGCACCGACAGATCGCGGCCCATGAAATCCAGGAAGCGCTGCGGCAGCTTCCATTGGCTGACCGCCTCGCGCCCCACGGCGATATGGTCGCCGCCGAAGATGCGCTGCTCGGCCTCGATGCTGGTCATGCCCTTGTTGACGACCAGCGACAGCACCTCGAGGTAGCGGTGCTGGCTGTGATTGAACAGCAGGACCTTCCCCATGTCGTGCATCAATCCGGCGATGAATGCTTCATCGCGGTCGTTGGCGTCGCCGAGTTCGCTGCAGATGAGCTGGCCGGCGAGGGCGGTGAGCAACGAGTGCTGCCAGATATGCCGCTGGAACAACGGGTTTCGCGTCAGGGCGAACAGCGACCGGCTGAAGGCGAGCATGGCGAGCGAGCGGACCACGTTGAAGCCCAGCACGCTGATCGCCTTGGGGATGTTGGCGATGTGGTTGCCCTTGCTGTAGAAGGCGGAATTGACGACGCGCAGGACCAGCGTGGCGACGCCCAGGTCGGAGCAGACGTAGTTGTCGAGTTCGCGGAAGCAGGTGTCCGATTCGACGTCGAGCCGCATGATCCCGGCAATGACGTCGGACTTGACGGGAATGTTCTGGTAGTTGATTACCCGGCAATCCAACTGCCTTCCCATCGCCATCTTCCCGATCTCCGCGACAATGCCGGCCAGGCACTCCTACATTAGATCATGGCTTTCGGCCCGGCGCGGATGCCGATCGCCCGGGTATGGACCTTAGCGTCCGGGCGAGCCCGCGGGCGCTGCGCGCAGGTACTGGAGCGGCCACGAAACCGTTTCGCCGAGGGCCTGGGCCGCGACCAGCGGCCAGTACGGATTGCGCAGCATCTCCCGGCCGAGCAGCACCAGGTCGGCCTGGCCGGTGCGGATCACGTGGTCGGCCTGGGCGGGGGCGGTCAACAGGCCGACGGCCGCGGTGGGAAGGCCTGCCTCGCGGCGGACGCGCGCGGCAAAGTCGGTCTGGAAGCCGGGGCCGGCGGGGATCTTCGCGGTCGGCACCAGCCCGGCAGTCGATACGTCGACGAGGTCGATGCCCAAGGGTTTCAGTTCGCGGCACAGCTCGACGGTCTCCTCGGCATTCCAGCCGCCTTCGACCCAGTCGGTTGCGGAGAGGCGGATCAGCAGGGGAAGACGCTCCGGCCATTCGGCGCGCACGGCGCTCACCACCTCGCGCACCATGCGCGTGCGGTTCTCGAAACTGCCGCCATAGGCGTCGCTGCGGCGGTTCGACAGCGGGGAGAGGAACTGATGGAGCAGGTAGCCGTGCGCCGCGTGAATCTCTACCGTGCGGAAGCCGGCGGCGCGGGCGCGCCGCGCCGCCGCCGCAAAGCCGGCGACGACGTCGCGGATGCCCGCTTCGTCGAGTTCGTGCGGCACGGCATAGCCGTCGCCGAAGGAAATCGCCGAGGGAGCGGCGGTCGTCCAGCCGCCTTCGTTCTCGGCGAGCGAGCGCTGGGGCTGCCAGCCAAGGCCGATGCTGCCCTTGCGTCCGGCGTGGGCCAGTTGCAGCGCGGCGACGCAGCCTTGTGCCTGCGCGAATTCCTGGAGACGCGAAAGCGGTCCGATCTGGTCGTCGCTCCAGAGTCCGAGATCCCCCGGGCTGATGCGGCCTTCGGGCAGGACCGCGGTGGCCTCGATAATCATCAGCGCTGCGCCCCCGACCGCGCGCGTCCCGTAATGCACGAAATGCCAATCGGACGCCATGCCGCCGTTGGCCGAGTATTGGCACATCGGCGGGATGCCGATGCGGTTCTTGAGGACGAGGTCGCGCAGCTTCAGGGATTCGAACAGGTGGGCCATGGCAGCATCTCCGGTCGGCGGGAGCCGACAGTTTACGCCGGCCGGGTTGCCGCGCGGGGCGGGCCTCAGCCCAGACTTTGCATGGCGAGGTAGGCGCCGATGGCCAGTGCGGCGTTGGCCAGAGAAGCTTGCTGCTGCTGGTCGCGCTCGAGGATCGCGAGCAGGGCCAGCGCGGCGAGGTCGTCGGTCAGCTGCGTGAGCGGGGCCGCGCCGACCGCGCTGGTCAGGTCCGCCCTGAGCGCTTGCAGTCCGGCGTTGGAGATATTCACCACGAAGTCGCCGGCGGGGGGCGCTATGGTCGCATTGATCGCGACCGCGGTCGCCGGCTGGTTTGCATTCGATATCGCGATGGCGGTCGGCGCGCCTGCGCCGATCATCGCCGTCACTGCCGGCGCCGCGATACCGCCCACCGAGATTCCGCCGCTCATGATCGTCTCCGCTGCCCTTTCCTGCGGAAGATTCTGCGCGGCGACATCGAGCGGCATTTGACGCGCGCATGGCTCAAGCGGCGGTCCCGCGGGGGCTGCGCCAACCTGACCATGACTGTCCAGCCTGATTTCACGACTTGGGGCGCCAGATGTCAGCGGCGGCAGGAGGATTCGATGCGAGGAGGCCCGCCATGG
The DNA here is from genome assembly GCA_036391735.1 of Rhodocyclaceae bacterium. Lineage (GTDB taxonomy): Bacteria > Pseudomonadota > Gammaproteobacteria > Burkholderiales > Rhodocyclaceae > Nitricoxidireducens. The sequence goes on along the minus strand of DASVZI010000077.1, from coordinate 27,187 downwards.
AACAGTTCATGAACATGCTGGTAGTCGCGCTGCTGTCGATGTCGCCCGGCAACGGGACGCGGCCTGCCGTGCAGGTCGACAATTGGCCGGCGCTCAAGGTCAGTGAGCATCTGGTCGACGTGATGCCGCCGGGGTGCTCGGACGCGAGCGGGTGCGCCGTGGTCAATTTCGGCGATCGCACGTGCGACGTCTATGTCGCGTGGCGAACGCCGCGCAAGGCGGCCGTGCGCGAGCGGGAACTGAATCGCTGCCGGGGACTCGACGAGCCCCCGTATCGTCTCAAGTCGGCTTATGCGCAGTGGCTCTCGGGGCAGCCATGCAAGCTGGGTAGGGAAGGGGAAGCCCGGTCGTTTGCCGCGACGGCCATCGATTGACTACATGCGGATGTGCCCAGCGGGGACTTCGGCCTGGTCCCGCTCGGCGTTGATGTAGGACTCGAGCCGCGCGGCGAGCAGCAGGATTGCCACCTGTTCGGCGAAGGGGATCTTTCGGCCGTCGGCATCGCGGTCGACGCTCGTCAGCATGCGCCGCAGCAGCTTGGCCGATTCCGCGTCCCGCCCGCCGTCGAATAGCGCCTCGACGACTTGCCGGCGCAGCGGCGTCGTCTTGCCCGAAATGCCATGCCGCGCTTCGATGTCCTTCAGGATCGCCACCGCGCGGTCCACCTCGGCATCCGCGTCGTCCTGCTCTTCGAATGCCGCTAGGCACTGCGCGTTGCCGGTATGCATGAGGATTCCGACGGCGGCGACGAAGTCCCGGCCGCCGCCGTCCTTGACCTTCGCCGTCGCTGCTTCGGCGGCTTCCAGCCAGGCCAGGGCCCGGTCGGCGCTGGCCTCGAAGCCCTCGCGATCCTCCGCCAGCGTCATGGCAATGGGCATCGTCGCCAGCAGCAGCGACTGGGAGGCAAGGCCGTCGGCCTTGATGGCCTTCAGCCGCTCCGGCGTGCAGACGCTTTCTGCGAAATCGAGCCAGCGTTCGCGGAACGGCTCGTCCCAGTTGCCGATGGCGCAGGCATTCACGTGCAGTTCGACCAGCGCGCTTCCGCTCAGCTGCTTCTCCAGGGCGGCAAAGCGGGCAAGTGCGGCCCGATAGGACTCCGCGGCAGCCGACGTCAGGCTGTCGTGCAGGTCTATCGAGTAGAGCAGGTCCATCTGCTTGACGGGCTTGACCGACTTGTCTGCCGACAAGCGGCGCGCTTCCTGCGCGATGGCGTCGTCGTCGTTCCCTGTCGTCGCAAGCGTGTAGAGGAAGTCGCCGACGACGTCCGCGCGTTCGTCCGGATCGGAGATGCGGGCCAGCTTGGCCCTGGCGATGCCGAGCAGGCAGGGCACGGCGTCCTTGTCGCGGTAGCAGCGCGACGAGGCGTCGCTCCGCGATGCCGCAATGGCTGGCAGGAGCGCAAGGACGATCGCGCCTGCGAGCGCGGCGGCAATCCAGACCCGCCGGCCGAAGCCTACTTGCGATGCCATTGCCGTTCGTCGTCGAGCCACCACCAGCCCGGCTGGCTCTGGGCGATCCATTCGGCGCCGAACGAGGACGAAGCGTAGGGCAGCCAGCTGTTGAGGTCGTTGTTGCCGTGTCCGACGGCCACCGTCGCGCCGGCATGGAGCACGGCACGGTCATGGTTCTCTTCCCACAGCAGGTCGCGCAGTTGTTCGCGTCGGCCCTCGTCGCGCAGCGCAACGAAGCCGCTCGTCGTATTGCCGACGGCGCCGTCGTCGAGCCAGGGCTTGAGGCGCGGGTAGCGGTCGCGCATACGCCGCGCGGCCAGCCAGATATCGCCGTAGGAATAGAGGATCTTCTCGAGAGCTGCGTCCGACCGTTGGGCGTACACGAAGGAAACGATCTCCCTGGCTTCGACCTGGGTGCCGCTGGCAGCCGTCTGCACCGAGAACGCGTGGGATTCGAGGTTGCCGCACGCGGCGCTCAGCAGGGCGGCGGACAGGCAAAAGGCTCGGCCACGATCACGCATGAGCTGGGGCATGGCGCTCTCCTTGGCGATCAGGATACGATTCTAGCTCCCGACGCGTCAGTTCTCGAGCTGCCGGATGGAGAACTCCATCGTCGCGAGATCGCCGAAGATCCAGGTCGCGGCGGGTGCCCCGAGGCCGGCGACGGTGCCCGGGTTCACCAGCCACGTCTGGCCGCCCTTGACGTTCGTCTGCCGCTCCACCGAGGCCTCGTGGCTGTGTCCGCAGCAGACCAGGTCGTAATCGCCGGTGCAGGCCATGCCGCGTCCATAGTGCGGATAGTGGGTGACGAAGATGCGGCGGCCCGCCAGGTCGAGGGTGGCATCGCGGCCATGGTAGTTGAGCAGTCCCTCGGAGTGACAGGCGACGCGGGCGAGCGCCACCAGGTCGCCGAGATTGTTGCCGTGGATCACGTGCAGCGGCAAGCCGAGCTTGAGCGATGCCTTCACGGTATTGACGCCGATGAGGTCGCCGCAGTGGATCACCGCTTCGGCACCCTCATGCTGCGCGGCGCCGATGGCTGCGGCGAGCATCGGCCCGCGGTCGTGGCTGTCCGAAACGATGCAGATCTTCATGGTGTCGTCAGATCACGAGGGGACCGTCGTAGTCGTCGAAGTCCTTCGCCGTTGCGCCGCTGCGCACGCCGGCCATCTGGCGCTCGTGGTCGGATTGCACCTGCAGCACGGTGACCAGGCAATCGCCGAGGTTGTTGAACTCGTTCTTGCCGGTGCCGAATTGCTGGGCCTCGGAATAGAAGAACTGGGCACGGTAGCGGTTGTCGCCTACCTTGAAGACGACGAAATGGGCGCCGCGCTCCTCCCAATACAGGACGGGGCAAGGCGTCAGTTCGGCGTCCTCGCCGATGCCGATTTCGGCTTCGGCGGTTTCGATGGGTATCTCCCGGCCGTAGCGTTCGCGCAGGGTCTGCTGGGCGAGCTTGAGTTCGGCTTCATTGAAATCCGGGACGGGCATGGGGCTCTCGCTTATCGATGAATAAACACGTTGTGTTGCTGACTTATGCTTCAGGACCGAGAATATAGCAAAACTCTAATTTACGAATCTTCCCCATCACGCGAGACATGACTTCAACACCGGTCGAAGAGATCAAGAAAACCACCTGCTACATGTGCGCCTGCCGCTGCGGCATCCGCGTGCACCTGCGTGGCGGCGAAGTCCGTTACATCGACGGCAATCCCGATCATCCGCTCAACAAGGGCGTCATCTGCGCCAAGGGCTCGTCGGGCATTATGAAGCAGTATTCGCCGGCGCGGCTGACGCGGCCGCTGCGGCGCAAGGCAGGCGCGGAGCGCGGCGCGGCCGAGTTCGAGCCGATCTCCTGGGAGGAGGCGTTCTCGACCCTGGCCGAACGCCTTGGCAACCTCCGCGCGACCGATCCGAAGAAGTTCGCGCTGTTCACCGGCCGCGACCAGATGCAGGCGCTGACGGGCCTGTTCGCACGCCAGTTCGGCACCCCGAACTACGCGGCCCACGGCGGCTTCTGCTCCGTGAACATGGCCGCCGGCATGATCTACACCATCGGCGGCTCGTTCTGGGAGTTCGGCGGTCCCGACCTCGAACGCGCCAAGCTTTTCGTGATGATCGGCACCGCCGAGGACCACCATTCCAATCCGCTGAAGATCGCGCTGTCGAAATTCAAGCGCGACGGCGGCCGCTTCGTGTCGATCAATCCCGTACGCACCGGCTATTCCGCGATCGCCGACGAGTGGGTGCCGATCCGTCCCGGCACCGACGGCGCGCTGCTGCTCGCCTTCATCCACGAGATCATCGCCAAGGGCCTCTACGATCGCGACTTCCTGGTCAAGTACTCGAACGCCGGGCAGCTTGTGAACGTGAACGAGTCGAGCGACGAGTTCGGCATGTTCCTGCGCACGGAGGTGCCTGAGGAGGAAGCCTGCTACGACCCGCAGGACAAGCTCTGGTGGGATCGCAAGACCAACAGGCCGGTTATTACGCACACCGAGGGGGCCGACCCCTACCTGCGGGGCGAGTTCAAGATGAAGGACGGCACCACGGTGAAGCCGTCGTTCCAGTTGCTGCAGGAGCGGGTGAAGGACTACACGCCCGAATGGGCGGAAGGCATCACCGGCATTCCGGCCGACACCATTCGCCGACTCGCCCACGAGATGGGCGTCACGGCGCGCGACCAGAAGATCGAACTGCCGATCGCCTGGACCGATTCCTGGGGCGTCGAGCACGACACCGTGACCGGCAATCCGGTCGCCTTCCACGCCATGCGCGGCCTGGCGGCCCATTCGAACGGCTTCCAGACCATCCGCGCGCTGGGCATCCTGATGTCGCTGCTCGGCACCATCGACCGGCCCGGCGGCTTCCGCCACAAGGTGCCGTTCCCGCGTCCGATCCCGCCCTGCGCACGCACGCCGAACCACCCGAAGGCGGTCCAGCCGAACCGGCCGCTCGACGGCATGGCGCTGGGCTGGCCGTCGGACCCCGACGACCTGTTCGTGAACGAAGACGGCTCGCCGGTGCGGCTCGACAAGGGCTTCTCCTGGGAGTACCCGCTGTCGGTGCACGGCCTCATGCACAACGCCATCACCAACGCTTGGCGCGGCGATCCGTACAAGATCGACACGCTGATGATCTTCATGGCGAACATGGCGTGGAACTCGACGATGAACGCCGTCGAGGTGCGCAAGATGCTGAACGACAAGGACGAGGCTGGCGAATACAAGATCCCGTTCATCGTCGTCGCCGATGCCTTCCAGTCGGAGATGACGGCCTTCGCCGACCTCATCCTGCCGGACACCACCTACCTCGAGCGCCACGACGTGATGTCCATCCTCGATCGGCCGATCTCGGAATTCGACGGCCCGGTCGACTCGGTGCGCGTGCCGGTGGTGCCACCGCTGGGCGAGTGCAAGCCCTTCCAGGAAGTGCTGATCGAGCTCGGCTCGCGCCTCAAGCTGCCGGCTTTCGTCACCAAGGACGGCGCCCGCAAGTACCGCGACTACCCGGACTTCATCATCAACTACGAGACCGAGCCGGGCTCCGGCATCGGCTTCCTGGCCGGCTGGCGCGGCAAGGGCGGCGAGAAGTTCATGCGCGGCGAGCCGAACCCGAACCAGTGGGAGATGTACGCCAAGAACGACTGCGTCTTCCACTATGAACTGCCCAAGAGCTACCAGTACATGCGCAACTGGAACAAGGGCTACCTCGAGTGGAGCCAGCGCAACCGCATCACCCGCTATGCGGAGCCGATCCTCATCCACATCTACTCGGAAGTGCTGCAGAAGTTCCGCAGCGCAGCGCAGGGCAAGGGGCTGACGCGCAAGCCGCCCGAGCACCTGAAGAAGCGCATCGAAACCTGGTTCGATCCGCTGCCGTTCTACGCCGATACGCTGGAAGGGCAGGCCACCGACAAGCACAAGTACCCGCTCGCCGCGATCACCCAGCGCCCGATGGCGATGTACCACTCATGGGACTCGCAGAATGCCTGGCTGCGGCAGATCCACGCCCATAACCTGCTGCATGTGAACACCCAGACGGCACGCCGAGCCGGCATCGAGGACGGCGACTGGGTCTGGGTCGAGAGCCAATGGGGCAAGGTGCGCTGCATGGCGAAGCACTCTGAGGCGGTCGAGCCGGGCACGGTGTGGACCTGGAACGCCATCGGCAAGGCGGCGGGTGCCTGGGGCCTTTCCCCGGATGCCAACGAGTCGCAGCGCGGCTTCCTGCTCAACCACCTGATTTCCGAGGAACTGCCCGGAGGCGCCGACCGGGTGTCGAACTCCGATCCGATCACCGGCCAGGCCGCGTGGTACGACGTGCGCGTGCGCATCTACAAGGCGGAGGAGGGCGAGCCCGAGCAGACCTCGCCGCAGTTTGCGCCGATGAAACGCTATCCGGGACAGGCGGAGAGCAGAAGCGTGTGGAATTTCTTCGCGGGCAAGGTGAACAAATGACCCAGCTCGCTCTCGTCATCGACCTCAATGTCTGCGTCGGCTGCCACGCCTGCGTCACGAACTGCAAGGAATGGAACACCTCGGGCGACGCCGGCCCGATGGTCGACCAGAACCCCTACGGCAAGGATCCGACCGGCACCTTCTTCAATCGCGTGCAGACCTACGAAATCGGCGAGTTTCCGAACACGGAGACCATCCACTTCCCGAAGTCCTGCCTGCATTGCGAGGATCCGCCCTGCGTGCCTGTCTGCCCGACCGGCGCGTCCTACAAGCGCAAGGAGGACGGCATCGTCCTCGTCGACTACGACAAGTGCATCGGCTGCAAGTACTGCTCGTGGGCCTGCCCCTACGGCGTGCGCGAGTTCGACGAGCAGCAGAAGATCATGAAGAAGTGCACGCTGTGCGTCGACCGCATCTACGATCCGAAGATGACCGAGGAGGAGCGCCGACCCGCCTGCGTGCGCGCCTGCCCGACGTCGGCGCGGCTGTTCGGCGACATCCACGATCCCGACTCCGAGGTGTCGCAGGCGATCCGCGAGGCGGGCGGCTACCAGCTGATGCCGGAGTGGGGGACGAACCCCGCCAACCACTATCTGCCGCGCCGCAAGACCAAGCTGCGCATCCGCGAGGACGAGCTCGAGCGCGCCGACAATCCGCTCAAGATCGACGAGCAGTTGCCCAAGCCCGGCATGTCCGAACCGTCGCTCGACGACGTCACCAGTTGGTAAAGGTAGAACGATGCATCCCGCTTTCTCCGTGATCTTTCTCACCACCCTGATCGGCGCCGGGCAGGGCCTGTTCCTCGCCCTGTTCACGGCCCAGACCTATGCCCTGTTCGATCTGCTGCCGAAGCAGGACGACTACGCCTTCTACGCCCAGGGCAGCGCGCTGGCGCTGCTGTTCCTGGCCGGCGGCCTGGTTGCCTCGTTCTTCCATCTGGGGCGGCCCGAGCGCGCCTGGCGCTCCGCTACGCAGTGGCGGACCTCCTGGTTGTCGCGCGAAGTGATCGTGCTGCCGGCCTTCATGGGAACGGTCTTTCTCTATGGCGTCGCCCATCTGCTCGAGTGGAAGCCCGCCGTGGCGGCGCTGCCCGGCGGGGCGGCGGTCGACGCCACCGTGGTGCTCGGCGCGGTCGCGACGGTGCTGGCGTTCGCGCTCTACCTCTGCACCGGGATGATCTACGCATGCATCCGCTTCCTGCGCGAGTGGCACACGCCATTGACGGTCATCAACTACCTGCTTCTCGGCACGGCCTCCGGCTTCACGCTCGCTGCGGCTTTCGCCGCATGGGTGGCGCCGGCGCTGGTCCAGTTCTTCGGCGGCTGGGCACTGATACTGGTGACGCTCGGCCTGGTCGGCCGCAGTTGGAGTCTGGTGCGCAATCGCCGGCTGAAGCCCAAGTCGACGCCGCAGTCGGCGATCGGCGTGAAGCACCCGCGCGTCGTCCAGTCCGCCCAGGGATTCATGGGCGGCTCGTTCAACACCCGGGAATTCTTCCACGGTGCAAGTGCCCGCGCGCTGCGCTCGGTCAAATGGCTATTCCTGGTCGCGGCTTTTATCGTTCCGGCACTGTTGCTGATGCGTGGCCTGTCCGACGCTGCGTCCGGCGTGTTGGCCCTGGCGTTCGCGATTCAGTATCTGGGGCTGATCGCCGAGCGCTGGTTCTTCTTCGCTGAAGCCAATCACCCGCAGAACCTGTACTACCGCTCCGTCGCGTGACGACGGCGTATTATTTTGCGTGCCCCATTGCGAAAAGGTCCTGTGTGAGAATATTATTGCCCACTAAAGTTCGCCAGAACTGCGGCGGGCTATGACAGACAACGCTAGGTGACCGCCTTTTCGCGAGTGCTTTTCCAAGAGTCGCCAGCAACCTTTTTCTGACCCGATTGTGAGGAGATAGCAATGCATTTCGACAAAGAACTGGACGCCCGCGGTCTCAACTGCCCCCTCCCCATCCTGCGCGCCAAGAAGGCGCTGGCCGAGATGCAGGGCGGCCAGGTGCTGCGCATCGTTTCGACCGACCCGGGCTCCGTGAAGGACTTCGCGGCCTTCGCCAAGCAGACCGGCAACGAACTGCTGTCCTCGACCGAAGGCAACAAGGAATTCGAGTTCTTCGTCCGTCGCAAGTAAGATTCTGGCGGCCATGAGCCGCGAGCGCCGACACACTCGCGGGGAATGCCATGGCATTCCCCGCTGTGCTTTGTGCTCGACTTCAATCATTCCGCGTTATCGATTCATAAACGAATGCGCTAAGCCGCGCCGGTACAGTGCTCCATAATCCGAGCCAAAGCCGCCAGGCAATACATATCCCAAAGAGGAGAGACAAAATGGGTGCAACCCCCGAAATCGCCGCGATCGACGAGATGATCCGCCAGCGGCTCGACGAGATCCTGCCGGGCAAGATCGAGGAGAAGCTGAAGGAGATCGAAGAGTCGAAGACCCCGTCGATGTCCATCATCGCGACCAAGGGCACGCTCGACTGGGCCTATCCTCCCTTCATCCTGGCTTCCACGGCCGCGGCGCTTGGCTGGGACGTCACCATCTTCTTCACCTTCTATGGCCTCAACCTGGTCAAGAAGGACGTTTCCGACCTCAAGGTCAGCCCGCTCGGCAATCCCGGCATGCCCATGAAGATGCCCTTCGGTCCCGACTGGTTCAAGAGCATCAACTGGAACATCCCGAACCTCGTGCAGGCCGGCATTCCCGGCTTCGAGTCGGTCGCCACCAGCCTGATGCAGCAGACCATCGCCAACAACGGCGTGGCCAGCATCGACGAGCTGCGCAGCCTGTCCCTGGAAGCCGGCGTCAAGTTCGTTGCCTGCCAGATGACGGTCGAACTGTTCGGCTTCAGCCACGACGACTTCGTTGCGGACATGGACTACGCGGGTGCGGCGACGTTCCTGCCGGTCGCGCAGAAGTCCGACGTCTGCCTTTTCATCTGATCCGTTGTATTTCTGTTACGGCTTGTGCGCCGCAGCGTCGGCGCGCGGCCGTTCGGACGTTGCCGAAGGCATGACGATGCGGTAGCGTCATCGATAACGCATCAATTTGATTTCCAGTAAGAGGGGGGCTTATGAGAATCAAGAGTATTGCGCTGTTGCTCGCGGGCGGCTTGTCCGCGCCGGCTTTCGCCACCAATGGCATGAACATGGAAGGCTACGGCCCGGTTGCGACCGGCATGGGCGGCGCTTCCTACGCGTACGACAACGGTACCGCCGGTCTCATCAACAACCCGGCGACGCTCGGCCTGATGGCGACCGGCACCAGCCGGCTGGACGTTGCCATCGGCGGCCTGCAGCCGGATGTCGTGTCGAAGATGACGGGCCAGCCCGATGCCAAGTCCGGCGGCACCGCGTATTACATGCCGGCGGTCGGCTACGTCCGCAAGGACGGCAAGATCGGCTGGGGCGTCGGCATGATGGCCCAGGGCGGCATGGGCACCGAGTACGGTTCGACCTCGTTCCTGAGCAACTACCAATCCGCGGTCTTCCTGCTGAGCGGCGGCGCGGGCGGCTCGCAAGGAGCGTCGGGTGCGGCGAACCGCTCCGAACTCGGCATCGGCCGCATTATGTTCCCGCTGACCTACGACATCAGCGACAACCTGCGTGTCGGCGGTACCCTGGACTACCTGTGGGGCGGCCTGGATCTGCAGATGGTGATGAGCGGCGCGATGTTCGCGCAGTTCACGGGTTTCGGCGGCGCCAGCGCTTCGCCGCTGGGAACCGCGAGCGGCTCCATGGTGACGGCGATGGGCGGCTTCGGTCTGCTCGATGTCAACTGGGCGCAGTTCGACTTCTCCGAAGGCGGCAACAAGATGAAGCAGCGCCTGACGACCTCGGGCTGGGCGGGCAACCTCGGCTTCGTCTGGCAGGCGACGCCCAAGCTGTCCGTCGGTGGCGTCTACCACGGCAAGACCAGCCTGAGCGACATGGAGGGCGACGGTCGCATCAACATGAGCGTGGTGACCGGTGGCGGCCCGATGAGCATGCAGGTGAGTGGCAAGCTGAAGGTGGTCAACTTCCAATGGCCCGAAACCTACGGCATCGGCCTCGCCTACCAGGCGACGGACGCGCTGATGGTCGCTGCCGACTACAAGCACATCGGCTGGGCAGCGGTCATGAAGAACTTCCACATGAACTTCACCGCCAGCGGCAATTCCGGCATTACTGCGGGCCTGAACGGCACGGTGATGGACGCGACGCTCTATCAGAACTGGAAGAACCAGAATGTGTTCATGATCGGCGCTTCGTACAAGTACAACGACGCGCTGACCCTGCGTGCCGGCGTGAACGTCGCCGACAACCCGATCCCGCAGGCCTACATGAATCCGTTGTTCCCGGCCATCGAGAAGGACCATTACACGGTCGGCTTTGGCTACGCGTTCAACAAGGCGTCGTCGATCGACTTTTCGTACGCCTATGCGCCGAAGGTGTCGGTGACCAACCCGAACATGGCGGTGACGACGACGCACAGCCAGAACAACTGGCAGTTCATGTACAGCCACCGCTTCTGACCGGAGCGGCAGGTTCGGAAAACCGGAAGCCCACGCTTCCGGTTTTTTTTTCGCCCTTACCCAACCCCAACCCCACCGAGGAGACAAGCATGAAGAAAATCATAACGGGATTCCTGCTCATGGCATTTTCGCTGGCGGCCCTGGCGCTGCAGCCCTATGTCGCGGCCGACAAGGTCGCGGGAGCGGATCTGAAGGCCGTCGCGGCGGTCGTCGAACAGAAGCTGACTGGCGCCGGCTTCACGGTTATTGGCCGGCACCAGCCCGCCGGCTTGCCGCAGTATGGTTCGATCGTCGTCACGGACGCCGGCTTGAACGAGTCCCTGGCGGCAATCGGCGGCAGTGCGGTGGTCGGCATGCCGATTCGCGTCGGCATCAAGTCGGACGGCACCGTTTCGTACGCCAATCTCGAGTACTGGGAGCGCGCCTACTTGCGCAAGGACTACGGCAAGGCCGAGGCGGCGGTGAAGACGGCCGCCGGCAAGCTCGAAAAAGCGCTTGGTGCCGGGAAGCCCTTTGGCGGAGAGGTTGCCGCCGATGCGCTGGCCAAGTATCACTACATGTTCGGCATGGAGTACTTCGACGAGCGCAGCGACTTGAAGGACTATGCAAGCTTCGACGAAGCGCTCAAGGCGGTGCGAGCCAACCTCGGCAAGGGCGTTGCGCAGACCGCCAAGGTCTACGAGATCGCGATGCCGGAGAAGAAGATCGCCGTGTTCGGCGTCGCTGCCAACGACCCGAACTACGGCGAGGGATGGTGGGTCGCGAAGATCGGCGCCGACCATATCGCCGCCTTGCCTTGGGAAGTCTTCATCGTGAACGGCAAGGTGATGGCGCTCTACGGCCGTTACCGCACCGCACTGGCCTGGCCGGAACTCGGCATGGGTCAGTTCATGGGCATCGGGCACCACCCCGACACCACCTTGAAGATGATGTCGGCGGTGGCGGGCGCCGACTGACGCCGCTCCGGAGGCTCAGCCCAGGCGTGCAGCCTGGGCGGCCAGCTTCTCGCGCAGGGCGTGGAAGGACGCCAGCCGTTCGCGCATCTGCGCGACGACCGCGGCCGGCGCCCGCTCGACGAAGCTTGGCTGGGACAGGCTCTTCTCCGCCTTCTCGATCTCGCCGCTGACGCGCGCGATCTCCTTGGCCAGGCGCTCCTTTTCGGCCGCGACGTCGATCTCGATCTTCAGCATCAGCCGGAAGTCGCCGACGATCTGAACCGGCGCGTCGGAGTCGGGCAGCGCATCGCCCGTAGCCGTCACCTCGCCGAGCTTGGCGAGCGCGGCAAGGTAGGGGGCGTAGGCCTCGACGCTCGCCTTGTCGCCGGCGGCCGCCAGCGGCACCTTCTGCGCCGGCGACAGGTTCATCTCTCCGCGCAGGCTGCGGCAGGCGTTGACCATCTGCTTGAGCGTCGCCACCCAGGCCTCGGCCTTGCCGTCGCAGCGCGCGAGGTCGGCCTTCGGATAAGGCTGCAGCATGATGCTCTCGCCGCCGCGTCCCGCCACCGGCGCGACCTTCTGCCAGAGTTCCTCGGTGATGAAGGGGACCAGCGGATGGGCGAGCCGCAGCACGGTTTCGAGCACGCGCACCAGGGTACGGCGGGTCGCCCTGGCTTGCGCCTCCGAACCCTTCTGGATCTGCACCTTCGCCAGTTCGACGTACCAGTCGCAGTACTCGTCCCAGACGAACTCGTAGATCGCCTTGGCCAGCAGGTCGAAGCGGTAGTCCTCGTAATGCTGGGCGACCTCCGCCTCGACGCGCTGCAGCAGGCTGACGATCCAGCGATCCGCAGGCGAGAAGTCGAGGTAGTCGCCGCGGCAGGCGTTCGGCTCGTGCTTGTCGAGGCCGCAATCCTTGCCTTCGCAGTTCATCAGCACGAAGCGCGTGGCGTTCCAAAGCTTGTTGCAGAAGTTGCGATAGCCCTCGCAGCGCTGCATGTCGAACTTGATGTCGCGGCCGGGGCTCGCGAGCGAGGCGAAGGTGAAGCGCAGCGCGTCGGTGCCGAAGGCGGGAATGCCGCTCGGGTACTCCTTGCGCGTGCGCTTCTCGATGCTTTCCGCCTGCTTGGGATTCATCAGTCCGGTGGTGCGCTTCTTCACCAGTTCATCTACGCCGATGCCGTCGATGAGGTCGATGGGGTCGAGCACGTTGCCCTTCGATTTGCTCATCTTCTGGCCTTCCGCGTCGCGGATCAGGCCATGCACGTAGACGTGCTTGAACGGAATCCTGCCGGTGATGTGCTTGGTCATCATGACCATGCGCGCCACCCAGAAGAAGATGATGTCGAAGCCGGTGACCAGCACCGTCGACGGGAGATAGAGGTCGAGCGCGGCGTTCGACTTGGCCGGCCATTCCGGCGTCCAGTCGAGCGTCGAGAACGGCCACAACGCGGACGAGTACCAGGTGTCGAGCACGTCGCCGTCGCGCTTCAGGCCGCCGCTGTAGCCGTCCTGCTTCGCCTGGGCATAGGCCTCGGCCTCGTCGTGGGCGACATAGACGCGTCCGTCGTCGGAGTACCACGCCGGGATCTGGTGGCCCCACCACAGCTGGCGGGAGATGCACCAGTCCTGGATGTTGTTGAGCCACTGGTTGTAGGTGTTGACCCAGTTCTCCGGGTAGAACTTGATCTCGCCGCTGGAAACGCAATCGAGGGCTTGCTGCGCGATGCTCTTGCCGTCGGCGCCGGGCTTGCTCATGGCGACGAACCACTGGTCGGTGAGCATCGGCTCGATGACGGCATTGGTGCGGTCGCCGCGCGGCACCATCAGCTTGTGCGGCTTGATCGAGACCAGCAGGCCGGCGGCTTCCAGGTCGGCGACGATCGCCTTGCGGGCCTCGTAGCGGTCCATGCCGCGATACTTCTCCGGCCCGTGCTCGTTGATGCGCGCGTCCAGGGTGAAGATGCTGATCGGCGTCAGGCCGTGGCGATGACCGACCTGCCAGTCGTTGAAGTCGTGCGCCGGGGTGATCTTTACGCAGCCGGTGCCGAACTCGCGGTCCACGTAGGCGTCGGCGATGATCGGGATACTGCGGCCGGTGAGCGGCAGCTGCACCTGCTTGCCGACGAGATGCGCGTAACGCTCATCCTCCGGATTGACGGCGACTGCGACGTCGCCGAGCATCGTCTCGGGGCGAGTGGTCGCGACCACCAGTCCGCCCTCGCCGTCGGCGAAGGGATAGCGGATTTCCCACATGGAACCGTCTTCCTCCTCGCTCACGACCTCCAGGTCGGAGACCGCGGTGAGCAGCTTCGGGTCCCAGTTCACCAGGCGCTTGCCGCGGTAGATCAGGCCTTCGCGGTAAAGCCGCACGAAAGTCTCGGTGACCGTCTTCGACAGGCCGGCATCCATGGTGAAGCGCTCGCGCGACCAGTCCGGGGACGTGCCGAGGCGGCGCATTTGCCGCGTGATGGTGTTGCCCGAGTATTCCTTCCACTCCCACACCTTCTCGAGGAACTTCTCGCGGCCCAGGTCGTGGCGCGAGACGCCTTGCGCGTCGAGCTGGCGTTCGACGACGATCTGGGTGGCGATGCCCGCATGATCGGTGCCGGGCTGCCACAGCGTGTTGTCGCCGCGCATGCGGTGGTAGCGCGTGAGCGCGTCCATCAGCGTCTGGTTGAAGCCGTGTCCCATGTGCAGCGTGCCGGTGACGTTCGGCGGCGGCAGCAGGATGCAGAAGTTGTCCTTCTTGGCGGCGTCAAGGCCGGCCTTGAAGTAGCCGCGGCCTTCCCATTCCGGGTAGCGGCGCCGCTCGATGTCGGCGGGATCGAAGCTTTTTGCGAGTTCCATGGCAGAAGTCAGCGGGTGCGCCGCGGGCGCGGCGCGAAGGCGCGAATTATACCCGCGGCGCCGGCCTCAATCGCCCTGGGGCGCGGGCGTCGGAGACGTGTCGGGCTCGGCGAGCAGAGACTGCAGGCGCGGCAGCAGTTCCGTGCGGGCCTTGTCGGACAACTGCAGAATCAACTGATCGGTGACGCCGTCGAGAACCCGCTGCACGTGGGTGGGCAACTCGGCGTCCAGCCAGGTCTCCAGCTCGGCGGCCAGTGCGGCGCGTAGCGCGGCAACGTCCACCGCCCGGGTTCGGCCGGCAGCCGGGACGGCTTCGGCGGCGACGATCTCGGTGAGCACGGGCACGTCGTCGTCCGCGCCGTCAGCCGGAGCCGCTGCGTCGGCGAAGGCGGCATCGTTGGCGCCCGCGACGAAGACGCGATGGCGGCGCATCAGCGCGTCGGCCTTGTGGAGCAGATCGTCGTTGCCGTCGGCCATGTCAATGGCCGCCCGCGGCGCTGCAGTTCTCGACCGCATAGCCGCGGTCGCGATAGAAGCGGAAGCGCTCGCGCGCCGGCAGGCGGTCCGCGTCGTCCGTGCTGACGATCTCGATCAGTTCCTCGAAGCGCGAGAAGCCGGGCGGCACCTCGTGCGACAGGTTGACCAGGCAGCGGTCGTGCGGCAGCGTGTCCAGCGTGCCGGCGATCAGCACGGGCGTCTGGGCGGCGAGCGGCGAATCGCCGCGGCAATGCGGCAGGAAGCCCGTCGCCGGCTGCATCCACAGGATTCGGTCGATGCGCTCGGCGATCGCCGCGTCGGGTGCGTAGACCAGCACCGGCCGCTCCCGCCACGTCCCGGCGATCCAATCCGCCGCCGCTTGCAGGCGGTCGTCGGCGTTCGAATAGAAGCGGATGCTGGTCACGCCTTGTCGGCCGCGCGGGTCATCAGGAAATGGGCGAGCTGCGGCACCGGGCGGCCGGTGGCGCCTTTCTCCTTGCCTGACTTCCAGGCGGTGCCCGCGATGTCGAGATGCGCCCACTCGTACTTCTTGGTGAAGCGCGACAGGAAGCAGGCGGCCGTGATGGTACCGGCCGGACGCCCGCCGATGTTGGCCATGTCCGCGAAGTTGCTTTGCAGCGCCTCCTGGTAGTCGTCCCACAGCGGCAACTGCCAGGCGCGGTCGTAGGCTTCCTGGCCGGCGTCCAGCAGTTCGCGCGCCAGTCCGTCGTCGTTCGCCAGCAGTCCGGTCACCACGTGGCCGAGTGCGATGACGCAGGCGCCGGTCAAGGTGGCGACGTCGACGACGCAGGCGGGCTCGAGCCGTTCGACGTAGGTAAGGGCGTCGCAGAGGATCAGCCGGCCTTCGGCGTCGGTGTTGAGGATCTCGACCGTCTGGCCCGACATCGAGGTGACGATGTCGCCCGGCTTCGAGGCGCCGCCGCCCGGCATGTTCTCGGTGGTCGGCACGACGGCGACTACGTTGAGCGGCAACTTCATGCGGGCCGCCGCTTTAAGCGTGCCGAGCACCGCGGCGGCGCCGCACATGTCGTACTTCATCTCGTCCATCTCGGCGGCCGGCTTGAGCGATATGCCGCCGGTGTCGAAGGTGATGCCCTTGCCGACGAGGACGATCGGCTTCTCATCGGCCTTGCCGCCCGAATACTTCGCGACGATGAACTTCGGCGGCTGGTGCGAGCCCTTGGCGACGGAGAGCAGCGTGTTCATGCCGAGCCGCTCCATGTCGGGCCGCTCGAGGACTTCGACGGCCAACCCGAGTTCGTTTGCCAGCGACTGCGCCTGTTCCGCGATGTGGCTCGGCGTGCAGACGTTGGAAGGAAGGTTCGCGAGATTCTTCGCGAAGGACATGCCGGCGGAGATGGCCTCGCCTTCGGCCAGCGCGCGCTCCGCCAACTCGAGTTCGTTGCGGCGCTCGACGCAGAAGGTCAGCTTGCGCAGCGGACGGCGCACCTCTTCCTTCTTGGATTTCATCTGATCGAAGCGATAGAGCGTCTCGAGCGAGACCATCGCGGCCTGGCGGACCCGCCACGCGATGTCGCGCTTCTTCACCGTCAGTTCGGTCAGGTAGAGCGTGCCGTCGAAGCCGCCGGTCTCGTTGAGTGTGCGCACGGCTGTCGCTATGGCCGAGCGGTATTCCTTTTCGCGGAACTCTTTTTCCTTTCCCAGGCCTATGAGCAGGACCCGGTCGGATTCGGTGCCCGGGACGTTGTGAAGCAGCAAGGTCGCGCCCGCCTTGCCCTCCATGTCGCCTCGGCGCAGCAGGTCGGAGAGGTAGCCATTGGCGGCGTTGTCGATCACTTCGGCGGGCGTCGAAAGCTTGCGCGATTCGAACACGCCCACGACGACGCAGGCGCTGCGCTGCTTCTCCGGGCTGCCGCTTTTTATGCTAAATTCCACGCGCTGCTCCTTCGTTTCGAATTGGGGAAAGCCCGCTGTTTTGCGGCTGGAGTCGGTTCCGCACGATTATCCCCAAACCTTTCGGCAAAAGTCAAAACATCGATGATCTTCCATCGCGCGGCCCTGCGGGAGTTTACCCAGACCGCCGTCGCTGTCTTTGTCGCACTCTTCGCCGTTCTGCTCACCACGCAGTTGATACGCCTGCTCGGCCAGGCGGCGGGCGGCAAGATCGCCTCCGAGTCCGTTGCCGCGCTGCTGGGCTTCGCCGCCATCAATTACCTGCCAGTGCTGCTGTCGTTGACGTCGTTCATTGCGATCCTGTTGACGTTGTCGCGCGCCTACCGCGATTCGGAAATGGTCGTTTGGTTTTCCGCCGGTCTGTCGCTCACCGCGTGGGTGCGGCCAGTGCTGCGGTTCGCGCTGCCGCTGGTGTTCGCCATCGCCCTGCTGTCGATCTTCCTGTCGCCGTGGGCCTTGACCAAGAGCGCCGAATACCGTCAGCGCATGGACCAGCGCGAGGACGCATCGCAAGTGGCGCCGGGAGCCTTCAATGAATCCGCGGTCGCGGATCGGGTGTTCTTCGTCGAGCAGGTCGCCGGGGACGAGAACCGGGTCAGGAACGTCTTCATCAGTTCGGTCCAGCATGGCCGGCTGGGCGTCATGGCCGCGGCGTCGGGCCACAGCGAGACGATGCCGAACGGCGATCAGTTCCTCGTGCTCGAGCACGGTCGCCGCTATGAGGGAACTGCCGGCACGGCCGAGTATCGCGTCATGGAGTTCGACCGCTACGCGGTTCGCACCGAGGTAAAGGAAGCCCGCGGCATCGAGCAGACGGCGAAGAACCTGCCCGTCTGGGAGCTTATCCTCAATCCGACGCCGGGAAATCTCGGAGAACTGCTGTGGCGCGTCGGCGTGCCGCTCTCGGCGCTCAACCTTGCGCTGCTGGCGATCCCGCTCTCCTTCGTCAACCCGCGGGCCGGCCGTACCAACAACCTGCTGTTCGCGCTGCTCACCTACATGATCTACAGCAACCTGCTTAGCGTCAGCCAGGCGTGGGTGATGCAAGGGAAGCTGCGCTTCGAGGTCGGCGTATGGGCAGTGCATCTCGCCATGTTCGCGGCGCTGCTGATGCTCTTCTCGCGGCGTGTTCTCGGCTTCGCATGGGGGCGCCTGTGGCGGTGAGCGGACTCAAGATCTACGAGCGCTACATGGCGCGGGAGATCTACGCCGCTACTGCCCTGGTGCTTGCGGCCTTCCTCGCGCTGTTCGCCTTCTTCGACCTGATCCACGAATTCGAGGACTTGGGCAAGGGCGATTATCAGTTGCATCACGCAATGATGTACGTCGCGCTGACGATGCCCGGACGGACGTACGAACTATTCCCGATTGCGGTCTTGATCGGCACCCTTTACGGCTTGACGCTGCTCGCCCGCCATTCGGAAATCACCGTGTTGCGGGCTTCGGGCCTGTCGACGGGCGCGATGCTGGGAAGCCTTGCAAAGATCGGCATCGTCTTCGCCCTGCTGACGTTCGTGGTCGGCGAATTCATCGCGCCGCCCGCCGAAAAGGCGGCACAGGAACTGCGGCTCAAGGCGACAAGCCAGATGGTGGCGCAGGAGTTTCGCACCGGCCTATGGGTCAAGGACGAACTGTCGTTCGTGAATGTGCAGGATGTGTTGCCGGACGCCAGCCTCCGGCAGGTCCGCATCTACCAATTCGATCCGCGCTATCAGCTGCTATCGATCAGCGAGGCGGCAAGCGCGAGCTACGAGCCGCCGGACCACTGGAAGCTCACGGACGTCGTGCAGACGCTGTTCGAGGGCGAACGGGCCCGAGTGGTGCGCGCCCCGCAGATGGAGTGGCGCTCCGCGCTCAACCCCGACATCCTGACGGTGCTGATGGTGGTGCCGGAGCGCATGTCGCTGCCGGCGCTGTATGTGTACATCCGCCACCTCGCCGACAACCAGCAGAAGACCGAGCGCTACGAGATCGCTTTGTGGAAGAAGCTCTTCTATCCGCTGGCAACTTTGGTCATGATGGCCCTGGCGCTGCCGTTCGCCTATGCGCACAACCGGATGATGGCAGTCAGCATCAAGGTCTTCGCCGGGGTGATGCTGGGCATCACCTTCCATATGCTGAACGGCCTCTTCTCGCACCTCGGCGTCATCAACAACTGGCGGCCGTTGCTTTCGGCGATCACACCGAGCGCGCTGTTCCTGCTCGCCGCCGGCGGCATGCTTTGGTGGGTCGAGCGCCGCTAGGCGATCACCAGTCGCGTCCCGCAGAGTCGGTCATGTAGGAACTGGCGATCGCGATCGACGAGCGCCCAGAGCAGGCCGAACACCAGGAGAATGCTCGGACCCGCCAGCATGATCCTCAGGATCAGCTGGTCCAAGCCCGGCCGCGATCCATCCGCGGCGACCAGCTTGATCCTCCAGGTCTTCATCGCCAGCGTTCTCCCGTCTCGGCGCCAGAACCATACGAAGTAGATTCCGATCACGAAAAGGAAATGGAATAGTTCGATCCCGCGGGGAAGCACTATGCGGGCGGCGACGCCGAGCACGACGTTCGGGACCAGGAAACCGAAGAAGATCACGGCGAGCAGCAGCAACCCGTCATACACCATGCTGGCCAGCCGGCGGCGGATGGTGGGCGTCGGCGGCGTTTCGGGGACGTTGTACGCGGTCACGATGTCGGCGTGGTCAGCGCGGGGGGAATCGTCGGCGCTCCGGGGGCAGCCGGGGCCGGCGACGGGGCGCCGGGCGGCGCTGCTGGAGCCGGTAGTGCGGCGGGAGGGGCGGTCGATCCCTGTAATGCGGGCGATAGGGCAGGCAGGGGCAACGCCGGCGGCTTCTGGCCGTTGCTGGGCGCCCGCGCGGCTCCGGCCGTCTTGGCCTTGCCGCCCTTGGCGGTTGCCTCGGCCTGGAGGCGCAGCCTCTCCTCTTCAGGCAGATCCTTGTACTCCTGCCATTTCTGCTTGAGGTTTTCCTTGTGTTCGGGAGATGTCTTCTGGAGGTTCCGGTATTTCTCGCGCGCCAGTTTGCGCTCTTCGGGACTCAGCTTCACCCAGTCGAGCATGCGCCGCTGGATGCGCGCCTGTTCTTCGGGCTTCATCGCCGGATAGCGGTCGGCGATCCCGAGCCATTTCTTGCGGCGTGAGAGTTCGAGCTGATCCCATTCTCCGGCAAGCGGAGCCAGTATTTCCCGTTGCTCGACGCCGAGTTCCACCCAGGAAGGTTGCTTGATGGGCGGAACGACGGCGTTAGCGGGCTGGATGAGGGCGAGGCCGAGCGCTACTGCGGCGATTGCGGCGTGCGCTCGAGCCATGCCTGGAAGCCTTTGTCGAGATAGGCGGCGGGGGGCAGTTCGTCCGAAAGCAGCGCGCTGTCTATTTCCGCGTTTTCCGCAGCCTGCTCGAAACTGTTCCAGTAATAGGTGCCGACGACGCCGGCAAGCAGGGCGAACGCCGCAACAGTCGTGCGGGCGTAGGCCGGCAGGCGGAAGCTGGCGAAATTGCCGATGCCGGCGAGCGACAGTCCTCCGACGGCAACCCTTTGCCGATCGAGGGCCTTTCGACGGCCTTCCTGGAGGCGCGCGAGAACGCCGGGGTCGAGCGCCGCCGTACCCCGATCCAGGGTGTGGCGAACCTTCCTCGCAACTTTCAATTCTTCCGTGCTCATAGCTCGATGCCTTTCGACTTCAGCGCTGCCGCCAGCGCATGGGTGGCGCGCGAGCAATGCGTCTTGACGCTGCCCTCCGTGCAACCCATCGCCGCTGCCGTCTCGGCGATGTCCATGTCCTCCCAGTAACGCATCAGGAAGGCTTCGCGTTGACGCGGCGGCAGCTTTTCGATCTCCTTTTCAATGATAGCGAGTACTTGCGCCCGCTCCAGATCCCCTGTCGGCGTGCCAAAGGGATTATGTTCCTCTCCTGATTGCAGGGTCTCCAGCGGGTCGCTGTCGTCGTCCTCCCCGGCAAATGAGGACAGCAGGGTTGTCCAGGTCGAGCGGACCTTCTGGCGTCGATAGCTGTCCCGGATGCTGTTCTGGAGGATACGCTGGAATAGCATGGGAAACTCCTCGGCCGGCCGGTCGCCGTACTTTTCGGAGAGTTTCATCATCGAATCCTGCACGATGTCCAGGGCGACGTTCTCGTCGTGCACGGCGAACATGGCCTGCTTGAAGGCGCGCCGCTCTACATTGGCCAGGAAATCCGAAAGTTCGTTGCGTGAAGCCAGGAGCGTGTCCTTAGACATTGTCGGGGACCGGCCGCACGCTGTCCGGTGCCTTGACCAATTGCGGTTGAGCCAGTAAGGTTACGCGTTTCGGGCGATCCCAGAGACTAGGAAAACATGCAGTTATCCGGTGCGGAAATTGTAATCAGGTGCCTCCAGGAAGAAAAGGTCGAACATGTTTTCGGCTACCCGGGCGGTTCCGTACTGTTCATCTATGACGAATTGTTCAAGCAGGACCAGATCAAGCACGTGCTGGTCCGCCACGAACAGGCGGCCGTCCACGCCGCCGACGCCTATTCGCGTTCATCGCAGAAGGTCGGCGTCTGCCTGGTGACCTCCGGCCCCGGCGTGACCAACGCAGTGACGGGCATTGCCACCGCCTACATGGATTCCGTCCCGATGGTCGTGCTGACCGGCCAGGTGCCGACTGCCTACATCGGCCAGGACGCATTCCAGGAAGCCGACACGGTCGGCATCACCCGGCCCTGCGTCAAGCACAACTTCCTGGTCAAGGACGTAAAGGATCTCGCCGCCACCATCAAAAAGGCATTCTTCCTCGCCAAGACCGGGCGTCCCGGTCCGGTGCTGGTCGATATCCCGAAGGACATCACCAACCAGAAGTGCGAGTTCGTCTATCCGAAGACGATCGCCATGCGCTCCTACAACCCCATCAACAAGGGGCATTCGGGGCAGATCAAAAAGGCGGTCCAGCTGATGCTGGATGCCAAGCGCCCGATGATCTACACGGGCGGCGGCGTGATCCTTTCCGACGCCGCGGACAAGCTCACCAAACTCGCGCGCATGCTGGATTTCCCGGTCACCCAGACCTTGATGGGGTTGGGCGGCTATCCGGGCACCGACCGCCAGCATCTCGGCATGCTGGGCATGCATGGCACCTATGAAGCCAACATGGCGATGCAGCATTGCGACGTGCTGCTGGCGATCGGCGCGCGCTTCGACGATCGCGTCATCGGCAGCCCCGGGCATTTCAGCCAGGTGCCGCGCAAGATCATCCACGTCGACATCGATCCGTCGTCGATTTCCAAGCGGGTCCGCGTGGACGTTCCCATCGTCGGCAACGTGCCCGACGTGCTCGAGGAGTTGCTCAAGCAGTTCGAGGCGGCCGAAGCCAAGCCCGACGCCAAGCAACTCGCCGCCTGGTGGAAGGAAATCGACGGCTGGCGCGGCCGCAATTGCCTGAAGTACAAGCAGGGCGACCTCATCATGCCGCAGTACGTCGTCGAGAAGCTCTACGAGGTGACGGGAGGCGACGCCATCGTCGCTTCGGACGTCGGGCAGCATCAGATGTGGGCCGCGCAGTACTACAAGTTCGACAAGCCGCGGCGTTGGATCAATTCCGGCGGCCTGGGGACCATGGGCTTCGGCCTGCCTGCGGCGATGGGCGCGCGCTTCGCCAATCCGAAGGCGACCGTCGCCTGCATCACCGGCGAAGGCTCGATCCAGATGAACATCCAGGAACTGTCCACCTGCAAGCAGTTCCGCCTGCCCATCAAGATCATCTGCCTCAACAACGGCTACCTCGGCATGGTGCGGCAGTGGCAGGAGATGTTCCACGGCAACCGCTACTCGGAATCCTACGTCGACGCCCTGCCTGACTTCGTCAAGCTCGCCGAGGCGTACGGCCATGTCGGCATGCGCGTCGACAAGCCGGGCGACGTCGAGGGGGCGCTCAAGGAGGCCTTCGGCAAGCACAAGAACGAGCTGGTGTTCATGGACTTCCGCACCAACCCGACGGCAAACGTGTTCCCGATGGTGGCCGCCGGCCGCGGCCTGTCGGAAATGATCCTGGCGGAGGACCTGTAACCATGCGCCATATCATTTCCATCCTGCTCGAGAACGAATCCGGCGCGCTGTCCCGCGTCTCGGGCCTGTTCTCCGCGCGCGGCTACAACATCGAATCGCTGACCGTGGCGCCGACCGAGGATGCCTCGCTGTCGCGCATGACCGTGGTCAGCGTCGGTTCCGACGACGTCATCGAGCAGATCACCAAGCAGCTCAACAAGCTGATCGACGTCGTCAAGGTGGTCGACCTCTCCGAAGCCGCCCATCTCGAGCGCGAACTGATGCTGGTGAAGGTGCGCGCCACCGGTAAGGACCGCGAGGAGATGAAGCGCGTCGCCGACATCTTCCGCGGCCGCATCATCGACGTCACCGAATCGACCTACGTCATCGAGCTGACCGGCAACACCGGCAAGCTCGACGCCTTCCTCGGCGCCATCGACGCCTCGCTGATTCTCGAAACGGTACGCACGGGCGTCTGCGGCATCGGCCGCGGCGACCGCATTCTGAAGGTTTGAGAAGCTGAAATCCCGCTGCCGGCGCCGCCGCCGGCAGCCCTCCACATCGCTACAGGGGAATACCATGAAAGTCTATTACGACAAGGATGCCGACCTCTCCCTCATCAAGGGCAAGAAGGTCACCATCGTCGGCTACGGCTCGCAAGGCCATGCGCACGCGCAAAACCTCAACGATTCGGGCGTCAAGGTTACGGTCGGCCTGCGCAAGGGCGGCGCCTCCTGGGACAAGGCCAAGAAGGCCGGCCTCAAGGTGGAGGAAGTCGCCAAGGCGGTCAAGGACGCCGACGTCGTCATGATCCTGCTGCCGGACGAGAACATCCCCGCCGTCTACTACAACGACATCGAGCCGAACATGAAGAAGGGCGCTGCCCTGGCCTTCGCGCACGGCTTCAACGTTCATTACAACCAGGTCGTGCCGCGCGCCGACGTCGACGTCATCATGATCGCGCCGAAGGGCCCCGGCCATACGGTGCGTTCCGAGTACGTGCGTGGCGGCGGCGTGCCTTCGCTGATCGCGGTCTACCAGGACAAGTCGAAGAAGGCCAAGGCCATCGCCCTGTCCTACGCCGCGGCCAACGGCGGCACCAAGGGCGGCGTCATCGAGACGACCTTCCGCGACGAGACCGAGACCGACCTGTTCGGCGAGCAGGCCGTGCTGTGCGGCGGCCTGGTGGAACTCATCAAGGCGGGCTTCGAAACGCTGACCGAAGCCGGCTATGCGCCCGAGATGGCCTACTTCGAGTGCCTGCACGAGGTCAAGCTCATCACGGACCTGATCTTCGAGGGCGGCATCGCCAACATGAACTACTCGGTGTCGAACAACGCCGAGTACGGCGAGTACGTGACCGGCCCGCGCGTCATCGCCGGCGAGGCCCGCGCCGCCATGAAGGAAGCGCTGGAGAACATCCAGAACGGCAACTACGCCAAGCGCTTCATCCTCGAAGGCCGCATGAACTATCCGGAAATGACGGCCCGCCGCCGCCTCAACGCCGAGCACCCGATCGAGCAGGTCGGCGCCCAGCTGCGCGACATGATGCCCTGGATCAAGAAGAACAAGCTGGTCGACCAGAGCAAGAACTGAGCGGAAACGCCAGCGGCACACCAAGGGCACAGCACGGGCTGTGCCCTTTTCGTTAGGAACGCAGATGAACCAGAACTACCCGCATCCCATCATAGCCCGCGAGGGCTGGCCCTTCCTCGGCCTGAGCTTCGGCTTCGGCCTGATGGTCACCGCCACCGCCGGCTGGCTCTGGGCCGCGCCGATCTGGCTGTTCTTCGTCTTCTGCGTGCAGTTCTTCCGCGATCCGCCGCGCGAAGTGCCCGGCAATGAGAACAGCGTGCTGTCGCCCGTCGACGGCCGCGTCATCGCCATCGAGCCGGTGCGCGATCCCTGGCGCAACTGCGACGCGCTGAAGATCAGCGTCTTCATGAACGTGTTCAACGTGCACTCGCAGCGCAGCCCGGTGGACGGCCAGGTGGTGGAACAGTGGTATCACCGCGGCGCCTTCCTCAACGCCGCGCTGGCGAAGGCGTCCATAGAGAACGAGCGCAATGCGCTGCACATCCGCACCGCGACGGGCCACGACATCACTTGCACCCAGGTGGCGGGGTTGGTGGCACGCCGCATTCTCTGCTACGTCAATCCCGGTGCGGCCCTGGTGCGCGGCCAGCGCTACGGCTTCATCCGCTTCGGCTCGCGCGTGGATCTCTACCTGCCGACCGACAGCCGCGTGAAGGTGACGATCGGCGACAAGGTGCGCGCCACCGCGACGATCCTCGCCGAACTGCCGTAGCGCTCTACAGGACGACCTGCGAACCGAGCTCGACGACGCGGTTCGACGGAATCTTGAAGAAGGCCGTGGCGCTGCCCGCGTTGCGGAATAGCGCAACGAACAGCAGGCTGCGCCAATAGGCCATCTCGGCGCCGAGACCGGGAATCACCGTCTCGCGGCCCAGGAAGAAGGTGGTGTCCATGAGGTCGAAGTCGAGCCCGTACTCGGCGCACCACTCGAGCGCCGCCGGCAGGTCGGGCTCGTCCATGAAGCCGTAGAACACCTTGACGCGATAGAACTCGCCGGGAAGCTTCTCCACCGCCACGCGGTTGCCGTCCGCCACGTACGGAACGTCGAGCACCGATACGGTTAGGAAGATGATCCGCATGTGCAGCACCTTGTAATGCTTGAGGCTGTGCAGAAGGGCGAACGGCACGTTGTTGGTGTCCTGGGTCATGAAGACGGCGGTGCCCGGCACGCGCGTCACCTTGTTCGCCGCGATGTCGGCGACGAAGGGCTCGAGCGGCAGGGCATCGCTGCGCACCCGCTCGACCAGCAGGCTGCGCCCACGCCGCCAGGTGGTCATCAGCGTGAATACGCCGAGGCCGAACACCAGCGGGAACCAGCCGCCGTCCTCGATCTTGATCGCGTTGGCGGAGAGGAAGGCCGAGTCCACGATCAGGAAGCAGCCGGTCAGCGCGATCATCAGGAAGCGGTTCCAGTGCCAGATGCGGCGGGCGACGATGAACGACAGCGTGGTGGTGATGATCATCATGCCCGACACCGCGATGCCGTAGGCCGCGGCCAGGTTGGTCGATGAGCGGAAGCCGAGCACCAGCGCGACGATGAAGGTCAGCATCAGCCAGTTGATGCCGGGCAGGTAGATCTGCCCCATCTCCTGGCCGGAGGTGTGCTTGACCTCCATGCGGAAGACGTAGCCGAGCTGGATGGCCTGCTGGGTCATCGAGAAGGCGCCGGAGATGACCGCCTGCGACGCGATGATGGTCGCCAGCGTCGCCAGGATCACCAGCGGGTAGAGGCCCCATTCGGGCGCGAGGTGATAGAAGGGATTGTCGACGGCATCCGGCGAACTGAGCAGCAGGGCGCCCTGGCCGAAATAGTTGAGGATGAGGGCCGGCAGCACGAGGCCGAGCCAGGCGACCTGGATCGGCCGCCGGCCGAAATGACCCATGTCGATGTAGAGATCCTCGGCCCCCGTCACGGCGAGGAAGACGGCGCCGAGCGCGAAGAAGCCCAGCGCACGGTGCTCGCCGAGGAAGGCGAGTCCGTGGTACGGATTGAGCGCGGCGAGCACCGCCGGCTGCTCGGCGATGTTCACCACGCCGAGCACGGCCAGCGTGCCGAACCAAAGCAGCATCACCGGGCCGAACAGCGCACCGATGCCGCCGGTGCCCTGCCGCTGGAAGAAGAACAAGCCGATCAGCGCAATCAGCGACAGCGGAATCACGAAGGGCTTGAGGCTGGGGGCGGCGACCTCCAGGCCTTCCACGGCGGAGAGCACCGAGATGGCCGGGGTGATGACCCCGTCGCCGAAGAACAGTGCGGCGCCGAAGATGCCGAGCGTCAGTACGATGCGATGGCCACGGCTGCCTTCCTTGAGCGGCCGCAGCGCCAATGCCATCAGGGCCATGATGCCGCCTTCGCCCTTGTTGTCGGCGCGCATCACGAAGAGCACGTACTTGATCGTCACCACGACGATCAGCGACCAGACGATCAGGGACAGGATGCCCAGGACGTTCTCTGGGGCGATGGGCACGGGGTGGTGCTCGTTGGCGAACACCTCCTTGATGGTATAGAGCGGGCTGGTGCCGATGTCGCCATAGACTACGCCGAGCGCGGCGAGCGTCAGGGTTCCGAGCGGCTTGCGGCCGGAAGAGTCACTCATCGATGGTTCCGTTCTTGGCTTCCGGGACCCTGGCCGGGTTCCGAGGGCGTGCAGGATAACCGTTCTCCCGATGCGGAAGGGGATTTTAACAATCCGCTCGGACCATGGCTGTTGCGGCGCCGACACTGCATGTTAGGATGGCACTTGAAATTCCGGCGCCTGGACTCATTTGCCGGACATGGGGGCGACCTGGCTTCGACGTGGGTCGCGAAACAGAGCAGTGCGTGTCGAGGACCAGTGACCTCGTAAATCCATCTGGAAAACCACAAACGCCAACGACGAGCGTTTCGCACTCGCGGCTTAATCCCCGCGGGCGCTGCACCGGACGGCTCACGGGCCGGATCGAGCCTCCCC
>DASVZI010000076.1:0-4418 GCA_036391735.1 Rhodocyclaceae bacterium | reverse complement strand
GGGCCGGGGGACACGGTGCGTCGGCGAACCCCCGTCGCCCGCGGCGGGTCGCCAGCCGGCTGCTGCACCTGAACACTCCTTGTCGCTAACGGCGGTCGCCAGCCAGCTGACAAGAAGGGCCCCGTCACCACTCCCATGCGCTACCAAATCACCGCCTACCGCCGCGACGAAGGCGTAACCACCCTGTTCGTCGAAGCGCCCAACCCCGACGAAGCCAATGCCAGCACCGCGGCGCAAGGCTACGACGTCGTCGCCCTGCGCGAACTCGGCGGCCTGAGGCTCGCCACGCGGCGCGAGGCAAGGTTCGACCTGCTGCTCTTCAGCCAGGAACTGCGCTCGCTGCTCGAAGCCGGGCTATCGCTGATCGAGGCGCTGTCCGCGCTGGCGCGGAAGGAGGAACCGACCAGCGCCCGCCGGCGACAGATCGACGGACTTATCATGCAGCTTCGCCAGGGCAAGTCGTTCTCCGCGGCGCTGCGGACGTTTCCCTCGGTGTTCCCGCCGCTCTACCTCGCTCTGGTCGCGGCCAGCGAGCAGACCGGCGACCTCGGTAGCGCCCTGGCGCGCTTCATCGACTACCGCGCCCGCATGGACGTCGTGAGGAAGCGCATCACTTCCGCGTCGATCTATCCGGTGCTGCTGCTCGGCGTCGGCGGCTTCGTCATCCTGTTCCTCATGACCTACGTGGTGCCGCGCTTCTCCAAGGTCTACGAAGACCTCGGCGGAGAGCTGCCGCTGATGTCGCGCCTGCTGCTGCAATGGGGCGGGCTGGTGGAGCGCTACGGTCTCGAAATCCTGGTGGTGATCGCGGTGGCGGCCGCAGCGCTGGTGCTGCTGTTCCGCCGGCGCGGCTGGGGCTGGCGCACCGGGCTGGCGGCGGCGCTGCGGCTGCCGCTGATGCGGCCGGTGCGCGACCGCTTCGATACCTACGCGCTGGCGCGCTTCTATCGCACCATGGGGCTGCTGCTGCAAGGCGGCATTCCCGTCGTGGCGGCGATGGGCATGTCGCGCGAACTGCTCGGGCCCGATCTCGGCGGATCGCTGGAGGGCGCGATGGACGACGTGCGCGGCGGCGTGGCGCTGTCGCAGGCGATGGAGCGCCATCACCTGGCGCCGGCGGTGGCGGGCGACCTGCTGCGCGTCGGCGAGAAGGCCGGCGACATGGGCGAGAAGATGATCCGCATCGCCGATTTCCACGACGAGGAGACGGCGCGCTGGGTCGAATGGTTCTCGAAGCTGTTCGAGCCGCTGCTGATGCTCACCATCGGCCTGTTCATCGCCTTCATCGTGGTGCTGCTGTACATGCCCATTTTCGAACTTGCCGGGAGCGTGCAATGAATCGCACCGAGGAACAGGCGCGGACCGAGCCGCGCGCCGAAGGGCGCACGTGGCCGGCGGTCGAGCGGCGCGCGCCGCGCGCCGAGCGCCGCAAGTCGGCGGTCGACCGCCGTGCCGTCGAGCGCCAGGAGCTGCCGCCGCTGGACATCGACCAGCTGTACGCGCTGGCGCCGGCCTTCGACGTGCTGCCCTACGCGGAGGCCCAGTCGCGCCAATGCATCGCGGCGGCCGACGAGGCCGGGGCGCTGATGCTGGTGGCGGACCGCGCGGCGGCGGGCACCCTGATGCCCTGGGCGGACGCCTATCTGCGCCGACCCTTCACGCTGCGCTTCGCGCAAGGCGGCGACATCGCCGCGGTGCTCAACCACCACGGCGAGACCATGCGCGCGATGGACGCGCTGCCGGCCTACGCGGTCGAGCAGCAGGCGGCGGAGCAGGGCATCGAGGTGCTGCGGCTCGACACCATCCAGATGGAGGAGAGTCCCATCGTCAGACTGACGAATTCGACCCTCTACGATGCCTACAAGGCCAAGGTGAGCGACATCCATCTCGAGTCGACGGCGGACGGACTGCGCATCAAGTACCGCCTCGACGGCGTGCTGTCGACGATCGCCGAGCCGAAGGGCAGCCAGACGGCGGAGCAAGTCATCTCACGGATCAAGGTCATGGCCGAACTCGACATCGCGGAAAGGCGCATCCCCCAGGACGGCCGCTTCAAGGTGGCCATCGACGGGCGCGAGGTCGACTTCCGCGTGTCGATCATGCCGAGCATCCACGGCGAGGACGCCGTGCTGCGCATCCTGGACAAGCAGGCGCTGACCGAGCAGATGTCGAGCCTGACCCTGGACAGCCTGGGCTTCGAAGGCGGCTTCATGCGCACCGTGCGGCGGCTGGCGCGCGAGCCCTACGGCATGCTGCTGGTCACCGGTCCCACCGGCAGCGGCAAGACGACGACGCTCTACGCGGTGCTCAGCGAGATCAACACCGGCCACGACAAGATCGTGACCATCGAGGATCCGATCGAATACCAGCTGCCGGGCGT
This sequence comes from Rhodocyclaceae bacterium, assembly GCA_036391735.1. GTDB lineage: Bacteria > Pseudomonadota > Gammaproteobacteria > Burkholderiales > Rhodocyclaceae > Nitricoxidireducens. Next base: position 2,038 of record DASVZI010000076.1, on the reverse strand, counting down.
GCTGCAGATCCCCGTCAACGAGAAGAAGGGGCTGACCTTCGCGCGCGGCCTGCGCTCGATCCTGCGCCACGACCCGGACAAGATCATGGTCGGCGAGATCCGCGACGGCGAGACGGCGCAGATCGCCGTGCAGTCGGCGCTGACGGGCCACCTGGTGTTCACGACCGTGCACGCCAACAACGCGCTCGACGTCATCAGCCGCTTCCTGCACATGGGCGTGCCGCCGCAGAGCTTCGTCTCGGCCATCAACGGCATCCTGGCGCAGCGGCTGGTGCGCATCAACTGCCCGCACTGCAGCGTGCCCGATCATCCCGATGCCGCGCTGCTGGCGGATTCCGGCATCGCGCCCGAGGCCGCGGCGGGGTTCCGCTTCGTCAAGGGGCGCGGCTGCGCGCAATGCCGCGGCACCGGCTACCAGGGCCGCAAGGCGATCGCCGAACTGCTGCGGCTCAACGACGACCTGCGCGAGCTCATCGTGGCTGCGGCTCCGCTGCGGCGGCTGCGCGACGAGGCGCAGCGCGGCGGCATGCGCGACCTGCGCGAGGCCGCGCTCGACCTGGTGCGGCGCGGCGAGTCGACGCTCGAGGAGATCAACCGTGTCACCTTTGTCGCGTGAGCGCGTGCTGGTCGGCTTGTCGCCCGACCGCCTGTCGGCGCTGTCGATCGGCGGCTGGTGGCGGCGGCGGCTGGTTGACCGCCACGCGCTGCCGCTCGCCGGGCAGGACGCCGCGCACTGGGACAAGGGCATCGGCGCGCTCGAGCAGCTGCTGGCCGAGCCGGCGTGGCACGGCCGCGAAGTCAGCGTCGTGCTGTCGGCGCATTACGTGCGCCACGCGGTGATTCCGCCCAGCGCCGGCATGAGCGATGCCGAGCGGCGCAACCTCGCCGAGGTCGTTTTCCGCGAGGTCTTCGGCGACCTGGCGCGCGACTGGGACCTGCGCGTGAGCCCGACGCGCGACGGCCTGCCGACCATCGCCTGCGGCGCGCCGCGCAGCCTGCTGGCCGCCATCCGCGATGCCTGCAAGGGCCGCGGACGCCTGCTGTCGATCCAGCCCAGCCTGATGCCGGTGTTCAACCGCGTGCGCCAGCAGATGGGCCGCGCCGTCGGCTGCCTGGCGCTGGTCGAGCCCGGCCGGATCACGCTTGCTGCGCTCGACAGCGGACAATGGAAGTACGTCGACAGCCGCGCCGGCAGCGGCAGCCTCCTGCCGCAATTGCTGGTGGAGGAGGGCGAGCTGCACGGCCGCCAGCCGGGCGGCATCCTGTGGCTCTGCGATCTCAGCGGCGATGCGCTGCTCCCCGGCGGCAGCTTCTGGACGCACCGGCACATCGAGCCGCCGCGGCTCGCCGGCGTCGGCGCCGACAGCCTCGCCGTCTGGGGCATGGCCTGAAGATGCAACGGCTTTGGCTCGACTACCAGCGACCCGATCCCGAGCGCCGCCGTCCGGGCCGGCTGCTGCTGGGCGCGGGTGCGCTTGCCGTCGTGCTCACTGCCGGCGATTACCTCGCCGTGGCGGGCGAGCGCGACGACCTGCGCACGGAGGTCGATGGGCTGCGGCGCGCCGCCGAGCATCGGCGGCTGGCGACTGCCGCCGCCGCGTCGGCGCCCCGTGAAGCGACCCTCATGGCGCCCTCGGCGGCGCGCTGGGAGACGCTGTTCTCTTCGCTCGAGGCGGCGTCCGGCGACGCCGTCACGCTGCTGTCCCTGCATCCGGGCGAGAAGGAGATCCAGCTCGCCGGCGAGGCGAAGGACTTTCCCTCGGCGATGGACTACGTGCAGCGCCTGGAGCGGCAGCCTGCGTTTTCCGGCGTGCGGCTGACGCAATCCGAGGTGGTCGCGGAGAATCCCAACCATCCGGTGCGCTTCGCCCTCGTCGCCGATTGGCGGAATCCGCGATGAAGGCGCTGCTGGCGCGGATCGGCGCAACCGGCACGGCCGGCGTCGTGCTGCTGGTCGGCTGCCTCGTCTATTTCCTGGCCGCGACGCTTCCCGCGCGCGCCGAGCGCGACGATCTCGCGGCCCAGCGCGACCGGCTGA
>DASVZI010000075.1:0-20341 GCA_036391735.1 Rhodocyclaceae bacterium | reverse complement strand
GTGCCCTGCGGATAGCGGCGGCCGATGCCCACCCACGGGTCTTCGCCGAGCTGCTTCATGCCCAGGGAGACGCGGTTCTTCTCCTGGTCGAACTTGAGCACCTTGGCGGTGACTTCGTCGCCGACGTTGAGCACTTCCGACGGGTGACGCACGCGGCGCCAGGCCAGGTCGGTGATGTGCAGCAGGCCGTCGATGCCGCCGAGGTCCACGAACGCGCCGTAGTCGGTGATGTTCTTGACGATGCCCTTGACGACGGTGCCTTCCTGCAGGTTCTCGAGCAGCTTCTGGCGCTCTTCGCCCATGTTGGCTTCGAGCACGGCGCGGCGCGACAGCACGACGTTGTTGCGCTTGCGGTCGAGCTTGATGACCTTGAATTCGAATTCCTTGCCTTCGAAAGGCGTGGTGTCCTTGATCGGGCGGGTGTCGACCAGCGAGCCCGGCAGGAACGCGCGGATGCCGTTGGCCATGACGGTGAGGCCGCCCTTGACCTTGCCGGTGATGACGCCCTTGACCAGGGCGCCGTCGTTCAGCGCCTTGTCGAGATCGTTCCAGGCGGCGATGCGCTTGGCCTTGTCGCGCGAGAGGCGCGTTTCGCCATAGCCGTCCTCGAGCATCTCGATGGCGACCTGGACGAAGTCGCCCGGGTTGACTTCGATTTCGCCGCGGTCGTTCTTGAACTCGTCGACCGGGATGAAGGATTCGGACTTGAGGCCCGCATTGACGACCACGTAGTTCTGGTCGAGGCGGACGACTTCGGCGGTGATTACCTCGCCGGCGCGCATTTCCTGGCGCGACAGGCTCTCTTCGAAGAGGGCGGCGAAGCTTTCGGTGGGGTTCTGCGAAGCAGAAGCGATGGCAGCAGACATATGGATTTCCAATTGACCGTCTCGCGACGGGGTTGGTTAAACAATGCCGCGCGGCCTGGCGGCCGTCACGACTCCCGGTGCGGCAGCTGCCTGCGGACAATGTCCATCACGGCGGCAACCGCTGCGCCGATGTCCAGCTTTGTCGTATCGACCAGCTCGGCATCGTCGCATTGCTTGAGGGGCGCCACGCTTCTGGCTGCATCGCGCGCGTCGCGCTCCCTCATTTCTCTTACAACGTCCTGCAAAAGGGGGAGCATATTAGCAGCGATCCCCTTTTCGATCAACTGTTTATGGCGGCGTTCCGCACGCGCTTCGGCGCTGGCCGTCAGGAACACCTTGACGGGGGCGTCGGCGAACACCACCGACCCCATGTCGCGGCCATCCGCGACCAGCCCGGGCAGGCGGCGGTAGGCGCGCTGGCGGTCGAGCAGGGCCAGTCGCACCGCCGGCAGCGCCGCCACCTTCGAAGCGCCGGCGCCGGCCTCCTCGGTGCGGATGGCGTCGGTAACGTCGTCGCCCGAGAGCAGGATGCGATCGCCGACGAACTCGGCCGGCAGGGCGGCCGCCACGGCGGCAACGCCGCTTTCATCGCCGAGCGCCACGCCGGCCCGCATCGCGGCCAGCGCCGTCAGCCGGTAGAGCGCGCCGCTGTCGAGGAAATGGAAACCCAACTCGGCAGCCACGCGCTGCGCCACGGTGCCCTTGCCGGACGCCGACGGACCGTCGATGGCGATCACCGGCGCAGTCACTTGTTCGAATGCCATGAAGTACTCCGGAAAAGTCTTGGCCACGCACTTGGGATCGTTGATGCGCACCGGCACGCCGCCGAGGGCGGCCAGCGAGAAGCACATGGCCATGCGGTGGTCGTCGTAGGTGTCGACGGCAGCGTTCTGCGTCAGGCTGGCCGGCGGCGCCACCTTCAGGAAATCCGCGCCCTCCTCCACCGCCGCGCCGAGCTTGCGCAATTCGGTTGCCATCGCGGCGATACGGTCGGTCTCCTTGACGCGCCAGGAACCGATATTGCGCAGCGTGCAGGGACCGTCGGCGAACAGCGCCGCGACGGCAAGCGTCATGGCGGCATCGGGAATGTGGTTGAGGTCGAGGTCGAAGGCCTTCAGCCGGCCGCCTGCCGGGCCGCGCGCGACGATGAAGTTGTCGCCCCATTCGATGCTTGCGCCCATCCGCTCGAGCGCATCGGCAAAGCGCACGTCGCCCTGGATGCTCGACCGCCCCACCCCCTCGACGCGCACCGGACCGCCGCCGATGGCGCCGGCCGCGAGGAAATAGGAGGCCGCCGACGCATCGCCCTCGACGTGGATGACGCCGGGACTGCGATAGCGCTGGCCACCGGGAATCGTGAAGCGCTGCCAACCCTCACGCTCGACCGTCACGCCGAAGCGCGACATCAGGTTCAGGGTGATTTCAATGTACGGCTTTGAGATGAGTTCCGTCGTCAGTTCGATCACCGCCGGCCGGCCGGTCAGCGGCAGGGCCATCAGCAGCGCGGTGAGGAATTGCGAGGAAACGTCGCCCCGCACCCGGATCGAACCCGAGAGGGATATCTCGGCCGGACGGATGTCGAGCGGCGGGAAACCGTCCTTGCCCGCGTAACGGACATCGGCGCCGATCTGGCGCAGGCCGTCGACGAGATCGCCGATCGGCCGCTCGTGCATGCGCGCCACGCCGGATACCGTGTAATGACCGCCGGAAACGGCCAGCGCGGCCGTCAGGGACCGTACCGCCGTCCCGGCATTGCCGAGGAACAGGTCGGCCCGCTTGGCCGGGAAGGGGCCGCCGACGCCCGCCACGCGCCAGGCGTTCGGGCCGCAAGGCTCCATGCCGACGCCCAAGGCGACGAGCGCCGCGTGCATCACGCGCGTGTCGTCCGAGTCCAGCAGGTCGCGGATCTCGGTCGTGCCCTCCGCCAGCGCCGCGAGCAGCAGCGTGCGGTTGGAAATGCTCTTCGACCCCGGCAGGCGGATGGTGCCCGCCGCGCGCGACAGAGCGGGCAGCTCGAGGAATTCCATCATTCGCTCGACAAGGGGCGCAGGCTGTCCAGCCAGGCGTCGCGCCGCGCCCGGGCGGTCGCGAACATCGCTTCGAGCCCTTCCGAATCGGCGGCCGCGAGCAGCACGCGCGTCTTCAACAACTCGTTGATATAGGCGTCCAACTCGGCGAGCAGCGCCGTCCGGTTGGCGACGCAGATGTCGCGCCACATCTCCGGGTGGCTGCTGGCGATGCGGGTGAAGTCGCGGAAACCGCCCGCGGCGAAGCCGAACAGCTGGTCCGAATTGTCGCGCCCGGCGAGGTCGTGCACCAGCGCGAAGGCCAGCAGGTGCGGCAGGTGGCTGACGGCGGCGAAAACGCGGTCATGCTCGTCGGCGCTCAGTTCCGACAGCTTCGCGCCGCAGGTTTCCCACGCGGCTCGCACGCGCGCCACGTCTGCAGCGGCGTTCTCGGGCAGCGGTGTCAGCACCACGCGCTTGTCGACATAGAGATCCGGCTTGGCCGCGGACACACCGCTCTTCTCGGCACCGGCGATGGGATGGCCGGGAACGAACTGCGCGATCTTGCCGCCGAACGCCGCGCGGGCCGCGGCGACGACGTCGCCCTTGGTGCTGCCGCCGTCCGTCACGATGGTGCCGGGTTTCAGGTGAGGGACCAGTGCGTCCATCACCGCGGGCATCTGCCCGACCGGCATGCCGAGCAGCACCAGATCGGCGCCGGCGGCGGCATCCGCCCAATCCGTCGCGATCCGGTCGATCACGCCCAGGGCCAGGGCTTCCTCCAGCGGCGCCCGGCTGCGCCCAAGGCCGACCACTTCGCCGACCGCCTGCGCCGACTTCAAGGCCAGCGCGAAGGAGCCGCCGATCAGGCCGACGCCACAGACGACGACCTTGCCGAACGCCTGCCCCATCAGAGCGATTGCTCCAGCGCGGCGAGGAAGCGCGCGTTTTCGGTCTCGAGGCCGATGGTGACGCGCAGATGGTTCGGCATGCCGTAGCCGCCGATCGGGCGCACGATGACGCCCTGCTTGAGCAGCCGGGCATTGGCGCCGGCCGCGTCGGGAAGGGCCACGGTGACGAAGTTGCCGTGCGAAGGGATGTGATCGAGACCGAGGCGCTTGAAGCCCGCGACCAGTTGTTCCATGCCGCGCCGGTTGAGATCGTAGCTTTCCGCCACGAACACATGGTCGTCCAGGGCCGCGGCGGCGGCCGCCAGCGCGAGGTTATTGACGTTGAACGGCTGGCGCACGCGATTCATCAGGTCGGCCACCTCGGGCGAGGCGACGCCGAAGCCGACGCGCAGGCCCGCAAGGCCGTAGATCTTCGAGAAGGTCCGCACCACGATCAGGTTCGGGAACTCCTTGACCCAGCCCAGGGTATCGGCGCGGTCGGCCGGCTGCAGGTATTCCGTGTAGGCCTCGTCGAGCACGACGGCGACATCCGCAGGGACGCTCGCCACGAACGCGCGCACCTCGGGGTACGGCAGGAAGGTCCCGGTCGGGTTGTTCGGGTTGGCGATCCAGACGATGCGGGTGTCTGGCCGGATGGCGGCGCGCATCGCGGCCAGGTCGTGGCCGTAGTTCCTGGCCGGCACCACCACGCATTCGCCGCCGGCACTCATGGTCGCCAGCGGATAGACCGCGAACGCGTGCTGCGAAAACACCGACGAACGGCCGGGCGCCAAGAATACGCGCGCCGCCATGTCGAGCACGTCGTTCGAGCCGTTGCCGATGACGAGGCTGTCCATCGAAACGCCGTGATGCTCGGCCAGCTTCTTCGTCAGGTCGAAGTTGTCGGGATAACGCTCGAGCCCGGCGAGCGCGGCATCGACCGCGGCGCGCGCCTTCGGACTCATGCCGCGAGGATTCTCGTTCGACGCCAGCTTGACGATGCTGCCGACCGGAATCCCCATCTCGCGGGCAAGTTCGGTGATGGGCTTGCCCGGGACATAGGGCGAAATGGCGCGGATGTAGGCGGGCGCCTGTTGGGCGATGCTCATCGGTTACCTCAGGTCGATGCTCTGGGATACGAGCCGAGTTCTTTCAGGAATCCCACGCGGCGGCGCAACTCCTCCAATGCCGCGGAGACGGTGGCGCTCTCGCGGTGGCCGTCGACGTCGATGAAGAAGACGTATTCCCACTGGCTGCCCTTGAGGCCGCGGGCGGGACGCGACTCGAACTTGCTCATCGAGACGCCATGCTCGGCGAGCGGCGTCAGCAGGTCGTGGACCGCCCCCGGCTTGTTCTGCGCCGAGCAGGCGAACGAGGTCTTGTCGAGACCGGACGGCCCGGCGTCATGGGTCGCCACGACGAGGAAGCGCGTGCTGTTGTTGGGGTCGTCCTCGATGTTGGGCGCGAGGATATTGAGTTCATAGAGCCTTGCCGCGGCTTCGCCGGCGATGGCGCAGGCGTCGGGCTCGGTGGAGGCGAGCCGCGCCGCTTCCGCATTGCTCGCCACCGGCACGCGCGGCACCTGCGGCAGGTTGCGGTTCAGCCACTCGTGGCACTGCGCAAGCGACTGCGCGTGCGAGTAGAGCTTCGTCACCTTGCCGGCGTTGTCGGCCTTGGACAGCAGGTTCTGGTGCACCCGCAGCAGCACCTCGCCGCAGATCATCAGCGGGGAGGTCAGCAGCAGGTCGAGCGTGCGGCCGACGGCGCCTTCGGTCGAGTTCTCGACCGGCACCACGCCGTAGTCCGCATTGCCCGATTCGACGGCGCGGAAGACGTCGTCGATGGTGAGGAAGGGCGTGAACGACGGCGCCGAACCGAAGTGCTTCTTGGCGGCGCTTTCGGTGAAGGTGCCGGCCGGGCCGAAGTAGGCAATCCTGAGCGGTTGTTCGAGTGCCAGGCAGGCCGACATGATTTCGCGGAAGATGGTGCGCACCGCGCCTTCCGGCAATGGGCCAGGGTTGGCATCCGCAATGCGCCGCAGCACCTGCGCCTCACGCTCAGGGCGATAGATGTTGCCGTGCTTGATCTCGCCGATGCGATGGGCGAGCTGCGCCCGCTCCGAGAGCAGGCGCAGCATGTCGCTGTCGATGCGGTCGATGCCGTCGCGCAGCTTGCCCAGTTCTTCTTTCTCGTCGGCCATCAGGCTTCCGTCGGCAAGTAGCGCACCGCCAGCACGCCCTCGATGCCGGCAATGGCATCGATCACCTTCTTCGGCACCTTGCTGTCGACGTCGAGCAGCGTGTAGGCCACATCCTTTTTGGACTTGTTCATCATGTTGTGGATGTTGAGCTTGGCCTCGGCCATGGCGGCGGTGATCTGCCCGACCATGTTCGGCACGTTGGCGTTGGCGACGGCGATGCGGTAGGCCGACTCGCGCGGCATCACGACGCCCGGGAAATTCACCGAGTTGACGATGTTGCCGTCAAGCAGGTAGTCGCGTACCTGGTCGGCCACCATGATCGCGCAGTTCTCCTCGGCCTCGCGCGTCGACGCGCCCAAGTGCGGCAGCGCGATGACGTGCGGGTGGCTGTTGACGTGCGCGCTCGGGAAGTCGCAGACGTAGGTGGCCAGCTGCTTGCTCTCCAGCGCCGCCAGCACTGCCGCTTCATCCACCACGCCTTCGCGCGAGAAGTTGAGGACCACGCTGCCGTGCTTCATCTGTGCGATGGCCTCGGCATTGATCATCTTCTTCGTCGCGTCGACCAGCGGCACGTGCAGCGTGATGAAGTTGCTGTTCTTCAGCACGTCGGCGAGGGAGTTGGCCTTCTTCACTTGCGACGGCAGGCTCCAGGCGGCGTCGACCGTGATCTCTGGGTCATAGCCGATCACGTGCATACCGAGCTTGATGGCCGCGTCGGCCACCAGGCAGCCGATCTTGCCCAGGCCGACGACGCCCAGCGTATGGCCGTTGAGTTCGTAGCCGGCATAGGTCTTCTTGCCGTTCTCGACCTTCTTCTCCATCTCCGGATCCTTGGGATCCAGGGCGGAGACGAACTTCATGGCGCCGCCGATGTTGCGCGCGGCCAGCAGCATGCCGGCCAGCACGAGTTCCTTCACCGCGTTGGCGTTGGCGCCCGGCGCGTTGAACACCGGCACGCCGCGCTTCGACATCTCGGCCACCGGGATGTTGTTGGTGCCCGAGCCGGCACGGCCGATGGCCAGCACCGACTTGGCGATCTCGACGCTGTGCAGATCGGCGGAGCGCAGCAGGATGGCGTCGGGCTTGTCCACTTCCTTGGAGCAGGCGAAGCGCTCGGCCGGCATGCGCTTGAGGCCGTTCTGCGAGACGTTGTTGAGGATCAGAACCTTGAATTGGTCGGTCATGATCTCAGCCTTTCGTCGCGGCGAACTCTTTCATGTACTCCACGAGCGCCTGGACGCCGGCCACCGGCATGGCGTTGTAGATCGAGGCGCGCATGCCGCCGACCGAACGGTGGCCCTTCAGCTGCGTCATGCCGCGCGCCTTGGCACCCTTGAGGAACTCCTCGTCGAGGGCGGCGTCCTTCAGGGTGAAGGGCACGTTCATGCGCGAGCGGTCGGACCGGGCGACCGGGTTGCGGTAGAAGTCGGTGGTATCGAGGTAGTTGTACAGCAGGTTGGCCTTCTCGATGTTCTTCTGTTCCATCGCGGCGATGCCGCCGTTGCGCTTCAGGTACTGGAACACCAGGCCGGCGATGTAGATCGAGTAGGTCGGCGGCGTGTTGTACATCGAGTCGGCATCGGCGTGCACCTTGTAGTCCAGCATCGCCGGCGGCGTCGGCTGGGCCTTGCCGATCAGGTCGTCGCGCACGATGACGATGGCCAGGCCGGCCGGCCCGATGTTCTTCTGGGCGCCGGCGTAGATCAGGCCGTACTTGGAGACGTCGACCGGGCGCGACAGGATGTTGGACGACATGTCGCACACCAGCGGCACGTCGCCGGTCTCGGGCACCCAGTTGAATTCGACGCCGCCGATGGTCTCGTTGGCCGTGTAGTGCACGTAGGCGGCGTCCTTGGAGAGCTTCCAGGACGACTGCTCGGGCGCGTACGTGAAGCTCTTGTCCTCGGCGCTGGCGGCGACGTTCACGTTGGTGAACACCTTGGCGGCCTTGATGGCCTTCTTGGCCCATTCGCCGGTGTTGACGTAGTCGGCAACCGTCTTCCCGCGCAGCAGGTTGATCGGGATCATGTCGAACTGGAGCGAAGCGCCGCCCTGCAGGAACAGCACCTTGTAGTTGGCCGGAATGCCCATCAACTCGCGCAGATCGGCTTCGGCCGTCTCGGCGATGGAGATGAACTCCTTGCCGCGGTGGCTCATTTCCATCACCGACTGGCCCGAACCGCGCCAATCGAGCATCTCTTCGGCAGCTTGCTTGAGGACTTCTTCGGGCAGCGCGGCGGGACCGGCGCTGAAGTTGAACACACGGCTCATAGCTTCACTCCTCTTCGGTTTCAATAACCTTCTCGATGCCGGCGAGCTTGGTGCCGTCGTCGAGGTTGATCAAAGTCACTCCCTGCGCCGAGCGGCTGGTCTCGCGCACCTGCTCGACCTTGGTGCGGATCATCACGCCGCCGGTGGAAATCAGCATCACTTCGTCCTCCGGCTGCACCAGCACCGCGCCGACCACCTTGCCGTTGCGCTCGGAGGTGCTGATGGCGATCATGCCCTTGGTGCCGCGGCCGTGCTTGGTGTATTCGCCGATCGGCGTACGCTTGCCGTAGCCGTTCTCGGTGGCCGTCAGCACGTTCACCTCCTCGCCCTGCGAGACCAGCATGCAGATCACCGCCTGGCCGTCCTCCAGCATCATGCCGCGCACGCCGCGCGCCGCACGGCCCATGGCCCGCACGTCGTCCTCGGCGAAGCGCACCGCCTTGCCGGCGTCGGAGAACAGCATCACGTCGTCGCTGCCGTTGGTCACCGCCACGCCGATCAGGAAGTCGCCCTCGTCGAGGCCGACCGCGATGATGCCCGCCTTGCGCGGATTGGAGAACTCGGACAGCGGCGTCTTCTTGACCGTTCCCTGCGCCGTCGCCATGAAGACGTAGTGCGCCTCGTCGAATTCCTTGACCGGCAGCGCAGCGGTGATCTTCTCGCCCTCTTCCAGCGGGAACAGGTTGACGATCGGCTTGCCGCGCGAGGTGCGGGTGCCTTCCGGCACCTCGTAGACCTTGAGCCAATACACGCGGCCGCGGTTCGAGAAGCACAGGATGTAGTCGTGGGTGTTGGCGATGAACAGCCGGTCGACGAAATCGTCTTCCTTGATGGCGGCGGCCTGCTTGCCACGCCCGCCGCGCTTCTGCGTGCGGTAGTCGTCGAGGCGCTGGCGCTTGGTATAGCCGCTGTGCGACAGTGTCACTACCATGTCCTCGCGCGCGATCAGGTCCTCGAGGTTGATGTCGGCGGTCTGCAGCACGATCTCGGAGCGGCGCTTGTCGCCGAACTGCGTCTTGATCGCCGTCAGTTCGCTGCCGATGATCTCGGTGATGCGGTCCGGGCGGGCCAGGATGTCGAGCAGGTCGGCGATCTGCTCCATCACCTCCTTGTATTCGGCGACGATCTTGTCCTGCTCGAGGCCGGTGAGGCGCTGCAAGCGCAGCTCCAGGATCGCCTGCGCCTGGGCATCGGACAGCAGGTAGCCGCGGCGCGACATGCCGAACTCGGGGGCCAGGCCCTCGGGACGCGAGGCTTCCGCCGAAGCGCGTACCAAAAGGTCTTCGACCAGTTGCGAGCGCCAGGTGCGCGCCATCAGTTCCCGCTTGGCGTCGGCGGGCGTCGGCGCCGCCTTGATGAGCGCGATGATCTCATCGACGTTGGACAGCGCGACGGCAAGGCCTTCCAGCAGATGGCCGCGCTCGCGCGCCTTGCGCAGCTCGAACACGGTGCGGCGCGTCACCACTTCGCGGCGGTGCGACAGGAAGCATTCGAGCAGCTGCTTGAGGTTCAGCAGCTGGGGGCGGCCGTCGACCAGCGCCACCATGTTCATGCCGAAGGTGTCCTGCAGCTGCGTCTGCTTGTACAGGTTGTTGAGGACGACCTCGGGAACTTCGCCGCGCTTGAGCTCGATCACCAGGCGCATGCCGGACTTGTCCGACTCGTCCTGGATGTGGGAGATGCCCTCGATCTTCTTCTCGTTGACCAGCTCGGCGATCTTCTCCTGCAGCGTCTTCTTGTTGACCTGGTAGGGCAGTTCATCGACCACGATGGCCTGGCGGTCGCCGCCCTTGATCTGCTCGAAGTGCGTGCGGGCACGCATGATGACGCGGCCGCGGCCGGTCAAGTAGCCCTCGCGCACGCCGGAAACGCCGTAGATCAGGCCGGCGGTCGGGAAGTCCGGCGCGGGCACGATCTTGATGAGTTCCTCGATGTCGATGGCCGGGTTGTCGAGCATGGCCAGGCAGGCGTCGATGACTTCGGCCAGGTTGTGGGGCGGAATGTTGGTCGCCATGCCGACCGCGATGCCGGCCGAACCGTTGATGAGCAGGTTCGGGATCTTGGACGGCAGCACCGTCGGCTCCAGTTCCTTGCCGTCGTAGTTCGGCGCGAAGTCGACCGTTTCCTTTTCGATGTCGGCAGTCAACTCCGAAGCGATGCGGTCGAGGCGGCACTCCGTGTAGCGCATCGCCGCCGCATTGTCGCCGTCGATCGAGCCGAAGTTGCCCTGGCCGTCGACCAGCATGTAGCGCAGGGAGAAGTCCTGCGCCATCCGGACCAGCGTGTCGTAGATCGCGGAGTCGCCGTGCGGATGGTACTTACCCATGACGTCACCGACGACGCGGGCGCACTTGACGTAGGGACGGTTCCAGATAATGTTCGACTCGTGCATCGCGTAGAGCACGCGGCGATGCACGGGCTTCAGGCCGTCGCGGGCATCCGGCAGGGCGCGGCCGACGATCACGCTCATGGCGTAATCGAGATAGGAGTGGCGCATCTCCTCTTCAAGGCTGACGGGAAGGGTTTCCTTTGCGAAAGACGTCATCGTGTTGATTGACCCGGAAGGGAATGCTAAAAGGAGGGGATTTTAGCATGCCGAATGCGCCCGACTGCTCCTGTCTCGCCGCATCGGCACACAATCCAACGCTATGATTTCCGGCGTCTTTCGCCCGTACACACGATGAACGAAACCTCCTTCCCGCCGCCCGGCGCGCAAGCCATCGACCTGGTTATCGAGCCGCGCTGGACCCTTCCCATCGAACCAGCCGGCACCGTCCTCGACGGCCATGCCGTCGCCGTGGATCAGGGGCGGATCGTCGCCGTGGTGCCCGCCGAAGAAGCGGCAGCACGGTACACGCCGCGGGAACGCGTGCGGCTCGATCAGCACGTCCTCATGCCCGGACTGGTGAATCTCCATACCCATGCAGCGATGACGCTGATGCGAGGGTTCGCCGACGACCTTCCGCTGCGTTCGTGGCTGCAGGACAAGATATGGCCGGCGGAGGCGAAGCACGTCTCCCCCGACTTCGTGCGCGACGGCACCCTTCTGGCATGCGCCGAGATGCTGCGCGGCGGGATCACCTGCTTCAACGACATGTACTTCCACCCGCGCGACGCTGCCGCGGCTGCACTGCGTCTGGGCATGCGTGCCGTCCTCGGCGTGACAGTCATCGAGTTCCCCACCGGTTACGCCACTGACGCCGAAGACTACCTGGCGAAAGGACTGGCGGTGCGCGACGAGCTGCGCGATGAGGCGCTCATCTCGTTCTGCCTGGCGCCGCACGCGCCCTACACGGTGGCCGACAGGACCTTCGAGCGCGTAGCCACCCTGGCCGCCCAGCTCGACTTGCCGATCCACATCCATGTCCATGAGACCCGCCACGAAATCGACGAGAGCCTGCAGCAGTTCGGCGTCCGCCCGCTGGCGCGGCTGCAGCGCCTTGGCCTGGTGGACCCGCGCCTGATCGCCGTGCATGCCGTTCATCTCGACGATGACGAGATCGCGCTGCTGGCCGAACATGGCGCCAGCGTCGCCCATTGCCCGACATCCAATATGAAGCTTGCCAGCGGCATCGCCCCGCTCCACAGGATGCTCGGCTCAGGCGTGCGCGTCGGCCTGGGATCGGATGGGGCGGCGAGCAACAATCGCCTCGACCTGTTCCGCGAAATGCGCCATGCCGCACTCTTGGCGAAGGCCGCCAGCGGCGATGCAACGGCCGCCAGCGCGCATCAGGTGCTGCGCATGGCGACGCTCGGCGGCGCTGCCGCCCTGGGCCTCGAATCGCGCATCGGTTCCCTCATCCCCGGGAAAGCGGCCGATCTATGCGCCGTGCGACTTGATGATTGGATGCTGCAACCGTGTTTCGACCCGGCCTCCCATCTCGTCTATGCGGCCGGCCGGGAGAGCGTCAGCCATGTTTGGACTGAGGGAAAGTTGCGAATTTGCGACGGAAAAGCTAAAAGGATAGCTGAGTCCGAATTGCTGGACATAACGCGGATATGGCATAATATTCTTTGTATGTAAAGCCTTGCGACGCAGCAACTCGGCGCCAATACGAACAACTTCTTGCTCAACGAGGTAATCATGAAAACCATACAAAAATCCTTGGTGCTCAGCGCCCTGCTCGGCATCAGCGCCATCGCCCTGGCCCAAACCCCGGGCATCGACCGTAGCGGCAACGTCGGCTATCTGGTCGATAGCCGCGACAACGTCGTGAAGAGCGGAGCCGGCCTCTGCTGGCGTACCGGCTACTGGACGCCGGCCATGGCCATCGCCGAATGCGATCCGGACCTCGTCAAGAAGGAAGCCCCGGCTGCCAAGCAAGGACCCGCCACCGGCGTCGTCCCGGCCGCGCAGAAGGTCAAGCTGTCCGCCGACGCGCTGTTCGACTTCAACAAGGCGACGCTGCGCCCCGAAGGCAAGGCCAAGCTCGACGAACTGGTCAATGGCGTCAAGAACATCAAGCTGGAAGTCATCATCGCCGTCGGCCACGCCGACCGCTTCGGCACCGACAAGTACAACCTGAAGCTGTCGCAGAAGCGCGCCGAAGCCGTCAAGGCCTATCTGGTCAGCAAGGGCATCGAGCCGAACCGCGTCTACACCGAAGGCAAGGGCAAGTCGCAGCCGCTCACCAAGCCGGGCGAGTGCAAGGGCCCGAAGAGCAAGAAGGTCATCGCCTGCTTGCAGAAGGACCGCCGCGTCGAGATCGAGGTCATCGGCACGCAAGCCAAGTAAGCGGCGTTCGCGCCAGGAAAGCCCCGCGCTGCGGGGCTTTTTTTTGCCCGGAACAAACGCGGCGCGCCGCGCAAGCGCCGATTGCCGCATACAATTTCACCATGAACCTCAACGCTGATCCTCAGGAACTCGCCAAGTTCGGCGACCTGGCCCACCGCTGGTGGGATCCGAACTCGGAATTCAAGGCCCTGCACGACATCAATCCCCTTCGCCTGGGCTGGATCGATCGCTGCGTAGGCCTGGCAGGCAAGCGGGTGCTCGACGTCGGCTGCGGCGGCGGCATTCTCTCGGAGAGCATGGCGGCGCTCGGCGCCGACGTGACGGGTATCGACCTTTCCGAAAAGCCCCTCGGTGTCGCCAAGCTGCATCTCTATGAAAGCGGACAGAAGGTCGACTATCGGCAGATCGCCGCGGAAGAACTGGCCGCCGCGGAACCGGCTTCGTTCGACGTAGTTACCTGCCTCGAGATGCTGGAACATGTTCCGGACCCCGCGAGCACCGTGCGCGCCTGCGCGACCCTCGTGAAGCCCGGCGGCACGGTCTTCTTTTCGACCATCAACCGCAACGTCAAGGCCTACCTGCTCGCCGTGGTGGGCGCCGAGTACGTGCTCGAGATGCTGCCGCGCGGCACTCACGACTACGAGCGCTTCCTGCGCCCGGCCGAACTCGCCCGTTTCGCCCGCGAGGCGGACCTGTCCGTCGCCGAAATCGTCGGCATGACCTACAGCCCCTTGACGCGCACCTATGCGCTGGGGCGCGACACCAGCGTGAATTTCCTGATGCGCACGACGCGCGCGGCATGACCGCTGCCGTCCTGTTCGATCTCGACGGCACGCTCGCCGATACGGCGCGGGATCTCGGCGGCGCCCTCAATCGCCTGCTGGAGGAGGAAGGACGCGCGCGGCTCCCCTACGACACGCTGCGCCCCCACGTCTCGGGCGGCGCCCGGGCGCTGCTGCGCGTGGGCTTCGGCATCGCGCCGGGCGACGACGACTACGCGGCGCTGCAGCAACGATTCCTGGCGCACTACCAGGCGGCGATCTGTGCCGAGACGGTGCTGTTCGACGGCATTCCTGAACTGCTCGACGAGTTCGACCGCCGCGGCATTGCCTGGGGGATCGTCACCAACAAGTCGCAGCGCTTCACGCTGGCGCTGGCGGAGGCCCTCGGGCTCCGCAGCCGCGCCGCCTGCCTGGTCAGCGGCGACAGCAGCCCGCGCGGCAAGCCGGACGCGCGGCCGCTGCTGCTCGCTTGCGAACTCGCCGGCAGCGCGCCCGCCGAAACCTTCTACGTCGGCGACGATTTGCGCGACGTGCACGCGGGGAAGGCTGCCGGCATGGCAGCGACCATTGCGGTGCGCTACGGCTACCTCGGGGACGGACCGGCCATCGGCGAATGGGGTGCCGACCGGGTCATCGACGCCCCTCGCGAGATACTGCCCCTGCTCGATTGAATGACGTCAGCGCCCGCGATGCCGCGGTGCATCCGGGCCGTACAGTTCCCGGCCCGCGTCGTGGATATCTCGCCGCAGTTGGCGCCGCTCCTCGGGGGAAAGGCGGCCGGGCTGGAAGAACTCCGGCTGCGGACGCGGATCGAGCCGTGGCGGCTCGCCCTGCTGCCGCGAGGCGTTATTGAATTCGGTACGCTGATCCGGCGCGGCACGATTGGGCATCTGGGCGTGCGCGGGCACGAGCGCCGCGAATGCGGCGATTGCTGCCAACGGTTTCCACAGCTTGCGGCTCATCACGCTCCCACCTCGATCGCCATGCGGCGCCATATCGTCCGATGTCATTGTATGCGAGGCCCAGACGGCCTTTGTAAGGCTTTGTAACGTCCGCGGCACAAAAGCCGGCTGGCAGGCTAGGATTCGCGGCATGACAAACACCAAGATCCTGATCGTCGACGACGACCAGAGACTGCGCAGCCTGCTCGAGCGCTATCTGAGCGAGCAAGGCTTCACCGCAAAGGCGGTCGACGGCGCCGAGGCCATGGACAAGGCGCTGACCCGCGAACTGTACGATCTCCTCGTGCTCGACCTGATGATGCCCGGCGAAGACGGGCTGGCGATCTGCCGGCGGCTGCGCGGTGCAGACAACCCCATCGCCATCATCATGCTGACGGCCAAGGGCGACGAGGTCGATCGCATCGTCGGACTCGAACTGGGTGCCGACGACTACCTGCCCAAGCCGTTCAATCCGCGCGAACTGGTGGCCCGCATCAACGCCGTGCTGCGGCGGCGTGCCGCACCGCCCCCGCCCGGAGCGCCGGCGACCGAGGAGGAGATCGTCAATTTCGGCTCCGTCTCGATCAACTTGGCAACGCGGGAGCTGACGCGCAGCGGCACGACGACTTCGCTGACCACCGGCGAGTTCGCGCTGCTCAAGATTCTCATTACCCATCCGCGCCAGCCGATGAGCCGCGACAAGCTGATGGAACTCGCCCGCGGACGGGAGTACGACGTCTTCGATCGCTCCATCGACGTCCGCATCTCGAGGCTGAGAAAGCTGGTCGAGGAAGACCCGGGCAAGCCGCGCCACATACAGACCGTCTGGGGATTCGGTTATGTCTTTGTCCCGGATGGGACAAAGACCTCTTCGTGAGCCCACGCGCTCCGTGACCTTGTTCCCGCGCACCCTGCTTTGGCGAACCTTCCTGCTCATCGCGCTGCTGATGCTCCTGTCCGTATGGGCTTGGTTCGCCATCTTCAACGCCTATGAGCGGGAGCCGCGAGCACGCCAGCTGTCGCAGCTGATCGTCAGCGCCGCCAACCTCACGCGTGCCGCGCTGATAACCGCGCGCCCGGATGCACGCCTGGAATTGTTGCGCGAGCTGTCGGCACGCGAAGGAATACACGTCTATCCGGCGGAGGCCACGGATCGCATCGCGCCGCTGCCCGACCGCCCGTTCCTCCGCCGCGTGCAAACCCTGGTGCGGGAGCAACTCGGTCCGGACACGCTGCTGACGCTGGAACTCGGCGATGAGCGGGCCCTGTTCGTCAACTTCCGCATCGACGACAGCGACGACGGCGACTACTGGCTGGCCATGCCCCTCGAGCGCATTGACCGCTTGTTCCCGATCGAATGGCTGGGCTGGAGCGCGGCCGCATTGCTGCTGTCCATGGCAGGCGCATGGCTGGTCGTCGCCCGCGTATCGCGCCCGCTGAAGACGCTGGCAGCGGCGGCGGCGGAAATCGGCCGCGGCCGCACGCCTCACCCGGTGGTCGCCGAAGGGCCGGCCGAGATCGAGACCCTGGCACGCGCATTCAACGAAATGAGCGCGGACCTCGCCCGCCTCGACCAGGACCGCGCGCTCATCCTGGCCGGTATTTCGCACGACCTGCGCACGCCGCTGACACGCCTGCGCATGAGCATCGAGATGAGCGGCATGGACGAAGCGTCGCGCGACGAAGCGGCCGCCGACATCGAGGAAATGGACCGCACCATCGGCCAGTTCCTCGACTTCGCCCGTGCCGACGGCGGCGAGGCGCCGCAGCCGCTCGATCTCGCCGCCATGCTGGCGGACCTGGCCGAACAATACCGGCGCCGCGGGACCGGCATCGCGTTGCTGGCGGCAGCGGATATTCCGCTGCAGACGGTCCGGCCGAAAGCCTTGCGTCGCGCCGTCACCAACCTCGTCGAGAACGCCCTGCGCTACGCGGGCCCCGACATCGAAGTCAGCCTGCATGCGGCCGGCAAGGAACTGCGCCTGGCCGTTGCGGATCGCGGGCCCGGCATCCCGCCCAACGAGGCAGAGCGCCTCAAGCTGCCCTTCACGCGACTCGAGACCGCGCGCACCGGAGCCTTCGGCGCCGGGCTGGGCCTGGCCATCGTGGAGCGCATTGCCCGCAGCCACAAGGGCCGGCTCGAACTCCAGCCGCGCGAGGGCGGCGGACTGGTAGCCAGCATCGTCATGCCCCGAGCGGACGCCTAGACGATGCAACGCCGGCGCGCCGAGGCGCTGTTCTTCGACAGCGACCGCCTGGCGGCCGCCGGCGATGCCGAAGGCGCCGAAGCGGCGCTTCGGAAAGCGCTGACGCTGTCGCCCGGCTTCGCCGAAGCCTGGGCCAATCTCGCTCTCCTGCTCGATCGGCGCGGGGCGGCCGACGAGGCCGAATCCTGCTATCGCCGCGCCATCGTCCTGGCGCCCCGTCATACGCGCATCCATCTCAACTTCGGCGCCAGTCTCGCCCAGCGCAAGCGCTTCACGGAGGCTGAGGCGGCCTATCGAGAAGCCTTGCGCCTTGATCCCGGCCTGCTCGCCGCATGGTCCAATCTCGGTGTGCTCTATGCCTGCATGAAGCGCGAAGACGAGGCCGAGCAGTGCTACCGCACCGCGCTTTCGCTCGACGGCGGCCACGCCAACGCCAAGTTCAACCTCAGCTACCTGCTGCTGCGCCAGGGCCGGTATGAGGAAGGATGGGCCTGCATGGAAGCGCGCGATTGGTATGCCTCCCTCGAGCAGCGGCTGCCCTGCCCGCGCTGGCGCGGCGAAGAGGTGGCAGGCAAGGCGCTGCTGATCGGCTTCGAGGCCGGACTGGGCGACATGATCCAGATGAGCCGCTATGCCGCCGTGATGAAGGCGAAGGGTACGGCGCGAATCGGACTGATCTGTCACCCGCCGCTCAAGGCGCTGTTCGCCACGCTGGCCGGCGTCGACCAATTGATCGGCTTCGACGAACCTCTGCCGAACACCCGTTACGATTTCTGGACGCCGCCCTTCAGCCTGCCCTATCACTGCGGCACGCGGCTCGAAACCATCCCGGCGGAGCTTCCCTATCTCCGCGCCGCGCCGGACCGCATCGCGCGTTGGGCGCCGCAATTGCCGCAGCAGGGCTTGCGCGTCGGGCTCGTGTGGAAGGGCAACCGCGGATTCGAGAACGACACCGACCGCTCGCTGCCGTCGCTGCGCCTGCTGGCGCCGCTATGGGAGGTTCCCGGCATCCGCTTCGTCAGCCTGCAGAAGGGAGCAGGCGAGGACGAGGCCGCCGATCCGCCGCCCGGGCAGCCGCTGGTCGAACTAGGCTCCCGCCTCGGCGATCTTGCCGACACCGCGGCCGTCATCGCGAGCCTCGATCTCGTCATCAGCGTCGATACCGCCGTCGCTCATCTGGCCGGCGCGCTCGCGAAACCCTGCTGGCTCTTGCTGCCGTACTACAAGACGGACTGGCGCTGGCTCGAGGATCGCGAGGACTCCCCCTGGTATCCCAAGGCCCTGCGGCTGTTTCGCCAGTCGACAATGGGAGATTGGCCATCCGTGGTCGAGCGGCTGCGAACCAGTCTCGCAGTGCTCGCAGACAACTGCCCCAACTGACACCCAACCCGCCCGTGCTGCCATTTCAGACACCCAACAAATATGGCGATTGCAAGCCGCGCATCCTCAGAATTTCCACATCCCATTGAATAAACGGCCTTCTTGAACGTGTCACGCTCAGCGGCACAAGCCTTGCTATAAGCCGTTCCGAAGGGACTTCAGAGCACGGCCCGGCTGCCAACGGCGGACAGGCTGGACGAAATTTCTAAACGTCCCCGAGGAGACAAGACCCGCGTCCGATCCTGCGGGGGGCCCATGCGGACCTCCCGCTGCAGTCATGCGCTCGTCTTGCGATTACACAGACATGACGGAGGATGGAGATGGCGAAACTCATTGGCGGCTTTCTGGCCGGCCTGGCCCTTGCGGCCGCGCTGGCGTGGGGCCTCGCGGGCGGGCTGATGTTCAAGGAGATGCCGAGCCCCTACGGCGTCGAGGAAACGGCGGCCCGCATACAGCAGAACATCCAGGCGGCCGGCAACAACTGGGAACTCGTCGGCTTGCGCAACCCGGGCAAGGCGGTCGAGAAGGACGGCGGCAACACGCTGCCGGTCCTGATGGTGGAGGCCTGCAGCACCCGCTACTCGGGTCCGATCCTCAAGAACGACTCCCTGCGCATGCTTTCCATCCTCATGCCCTGCAAGATATCCGTCTACAAGAAGAGTGACGGCAAGGTCTACATCGGCATGATGAATGCCCGGCTCATCGGCAGCCTGTTCGGCACCGACGTCGGCGAACTGATGGCCCAGGTGGCGGCGGATCAGGAGCGCTTCGTCACCTTCGATCCGGCCAAGCCCGCACCGGCCCTCATCCGCGGTACCCCCGGCAGCGCTGGCGGTGCCGGCGGTGGTGCCGGAAGCGGCGGCGGCTGCTGACGCTTGCGACGGCAAAGGAATCCCACCATGGCATCCAATTTCCTGCGCGCCGCAGCCCTGGCCGCCGGTCTCGCCCTGACTGTCGCCGGCGTCGCGGCCGAATCCTCACCGGCCCCGGCCGAGCGCCACGGCACGACGGCCGACCACGGCAAGTTCAAGGTCCTGCAGCAGACGTTCAAGACCGGCCCCGAGGTCACCAAGGCCTGCCTGAGCTGCCACACCGAAGCGGCCCGACAAGTACAGCACACCAAGCATTGGACCTGGGAATACGTCGATCCCAAGACCGGCAAGAAGCTCGGCAAGCGCAACCTCATCAACAACTACTGCACGACGCCGATTTCCAACGAGAAGGACTGCATGGCCTGCCACGCCGGCTACGGATGGAAGGACCAGAGCTTCGACTTCTCCGTCCAGGAGAACGTGGACTGCCTCGTTTGCCACGACACCACGGGGACGTATCGCAAGCTGCCGGGCGACGCCGGCCACCCGGTCTACCAGCGCGTCGAATTCCCCCGCGGCTCCGGCAAGTTCGTCGAAGCGGTCGACCTCGCCAAGGTGGCGCAGAACGTCGGCAAGACCAGCCGCACGACCTGCGGCAGCTGCCACTTCTTCGGCGCCGGCGCAAACGGCACCAAGCACGGCGACCTCGACGCCGCGCTGCAGAACCCGGAGAAGTACCTCGACGTCCATATGGACCGCAACGGTCTCAACTTCACCTGCGCCACCTGCCATCAGACGCATGACCACGAAGTCGCCGGCAGCCGCTATCGCATGGCCGCCGCGCTCGACGGACCGCCCCATATCCGCGGCAAGGACGACAAGGAACCGGCCTCGTGCCAGTCCTGCCATGGCAGCCGGCCGCATCCCGCGCGCATGGCGAAGTTGAACGAGCACACCAAGCGGGTTGCCTGCCAGACCTGCCATATCCCGGAATATGCGCGCGACGCCATCGGTACCGAGCTGAGCTGGGACTGGTCCCAGGCCACGAAGATGGGTCCCGACGGCAAGCCAATGGCATCGAAGGACAGCGCCGGCCGCCGCGCCTTCGATTCCAAGAAGGGCGCCTGGGTCTGGGATTCCTACGTCCGCCCGGAATACCGCTGGTTCAACGGCGAATTCGATTACAAGGCCGTCGGCGACAAGATCGACCCGAGCAACACGGTGGTGATCAACCGCATCGAAGGCACGCCC
>DASVZI010000074.1:0-2629 GCA_036391735.1 Rhodocyclaceae bacterium | reverse complement strand
CCAGCCGCTGCTGCGGCTGCCCAACCTCGCCATCCACATGAACCGCGAGGTCAACGAACAGGGCCTCAAGCTCAACAAGCAGAACGAATTGCCGCTGCTGCTCGCCGCCTGCGACGACGACAAGGAATCCGAGTCGCGGCTGCGCGCGCTGCTCGCGGAAGCGGCGCAGGCCAGCCCCGCCGACGTGCTGAGCTGGGACCTCGCCGCCTACGACGTGCAGAAAGGCAGTCTGTGGGGCGCGAGCCAGGAGTTCATCGCCAGCAGCCGTCTCGACAACCTCTCCTCCTGCCACGCCGCGCTGCAGGCGCTGATGAATGCGGACAAGCCCGCCGCCACCTGCGTCGCCGCGCTGTTCGACCACGAGGAAGTGGGCAGCGAGAGCGCCACCGGCGCCGGCGGCACCTTCGCCGGCGATATCCTCGAACGCCTCTGCCTGCAGGCCCAGCTCGACGGCGAAGACCGGCTGCGCGCCATGGCCAACAGCTTCTTCGTCAGCGCCGACATGGCGCACGCCTACCAGCCGAATTTCCCCGCCGCCTACGAGCCCGGCCACAAGGTGATGGTCAACAAGGGCCCGGTCATCAAGACCCACGCGCAGCAGCGCTACAACACCACGGCCGAGACGGCAGCGCGCTTCATGGCCTTCTGCGAGCAGGCCGGCGTGCCCTGCCAGCAGTATGCCCATCGCGCCGACATCGGCTGCGGCAGCACCATCGGCCCGATCGTCGCCGCGCGGCTCGGCATTCCCGGCGTGGACGTCGGCTCCGCGATGTGGGGCATGCACAGCATCCGCGAAAGCGCCGGCGCCCACGACCAGGGCTACATGATCGCGGCGCTGACGGCCGCCTATGGCAGCTAAGCCCAAGGCCGCCGCGCGCTGCTTCGAAATCCCCAGCCCCTTCGAGGAGGGCGGCGAGCGCGTGCTGCTGCTCGACGCGCCGGACGATCCCGAGGAACTGCGCCGGCAACTGCTCAACGACCGCTATCCGCGTCCCTTCGTCATCGACGACGGCGAGCGACGCTGGCTGCACTTCGACCGCCGGCTGGTGCAGAGCGCCATGCGGCTCGACGCGCCCAACGCGCTCGACGTGCGCTACACGCAGAAGATGATGTCCTTCCTGCTGTTCCAGCCGAAGCCGCAGCGGATCGTGCTCATCGGCCTGGGCGGCGGCTCGCTGGTGAAGTTCTGCCGCAGCCGGCTGCCCGCCACGCACCTGACCGTGGTCGAGATCGACCCCGACGTGATCGCCCTGCGCGACGCCTTTTGGCTGCCGCCGGACGGGCCCAACCTGCGCACCGTGCAGGCCGACGGCGCGGCCTACCTGGAAGAAGCCGAGAAGGGCATCGACGTGCTGCTGCTCGACGCCTTCGACCGCCGCGGCTATGCCCCCAGCCTCGCCTGCCCTGAATTCCTCCGGCAGGCCAAGGTCAAACTCGCGGGAAGCGGCGTGCTGGTCGCCAACCTCGCCGGCAATGCGGAGAGCCGGGCCGGGCTGGTCGGCATGGCGATGGACGTGTTCGAGCGGCAGGTGGTCGTCTTCCCGGTGCGCGAGGACGACAGCCACGTGCTGCTGGCCTTCAAGGACGAACGGTTCGAACCGGACTGGCGCCGGCTGCATAATCGCGCCAAGGAACTGCGCGCCAAATACGGTCTCGACTTTCCCGTCTTCGCCGAGAAGATCGAGGGCGCCATGAAGGAAGGCGCGGCGCAACGCGCAGCGGAACGCGGCGGCTGACGCCGACGAAGAAGGAGACGAACATGAAGCACGCCATCGCCGCCCTGCTTTCCCTGCTGGCCTTGCCGGCGCACGCCGAACTCAAGGTCGGCGACGTCGCGCCGGACTTCAGCGCGCCCGCCACGCTGGGCGGCAAGCGCTTCAGCTTCAGCCTCGCCGAGGCGCTCAAGGAAGGCCCGGTGGTGGTCTACTTCTATCCCGCCGCCTTCACCTCCGGCTGCACCGTCGAGGCCCACCTGTTCGCCGAAGCCATGCCGAAATTCCAGCAGCTCGGCGCGAAAGTGATCGGCGTTTCCAGCGACGATATCGCGACGCTCGACAAGTTCTCCGTCAGCGAGTGCCAGAGCAAATTCCCCGTCGCCAGCGACGCCGACCACAAGATCATGAAGGCCTACGACGCGGTGTTCCTCTGGAAGACGAACTACGCCAGCCGCACATCCTACCTGGTCACGCCCGACGGCAAGATCGCCTACACCTACACCGCCCTGAGCCCCGACAAGCACGTCGCCAACCTGCTGGCGGCGATCGAGGAATGGAAGGCCAAAGAGACCGCTACTACTCGCCCAGCGCCTTGAGGAAATCGAGGCGCGCGGCGTCGAGCGCCGGCTGGTCCTGCACCGGCACGAGCACCGCGCAGCGCGCGTGGTAAGCCGCGAAGGCGGCGAGAACGTCGGGCCGCGGGAGCGTTTCGCTGCGCGCCGCCTTCGGCGCGGCGGCTGAATCGAGCGGCTTCAACACCGCGTACTTCGGGATCATTCGCTGCTGGCCGGCGGCGTTCGTGGCGAACATCGGGCCGGTCTTCTCGTATTCCTCGCCTTCGTATTCGAAGCGGGCGCCGTGGGGGAGTTGGTGGATCTTCATAGCGATGCAGGATTAAGTGGGCCTTCGCCAAT
>DASVZI010000073.1:0-18708 GCA_036391735.1 Rhodocyclaceae bacterium | reverse complement strand
CGCAAGCCGGCATCGGGGATCACCGCGAAGGCGCAGCCGAGACCGGGGATGTTGAAGGTCTTCGACGGCGCCATCAGGGTGATGGTGCGCCGCGCCGCCGCTTCCGACAGCGCGGCGAACGGCGCGTGCCGCAGGCCGGGTTCCAGCAGCAGATCGCAATGGATCTCGTCCGAGCAGACGATGAGATCATGCTTCTCCGCCAGCGCCAGGACCTGGCGCAGTTCATCCTCGCGCCAAGCGCGGCCGACCGGATTGTGCGGATGGCAGAGCAGGAACAGCTTCGGTTGCGCGGCGCGCAGCACCCCGTCGACGCCCGCCCAATCCCAGGCCCAGCCTTCCTCGTCGCGCACCAGCGGGGCGCCCACCGTGCGCCGCCGCGAATTGACGGGCGCCGACAGGAAGGGCGGATATACAGGGGTTGCGGTGAACACCGCGTCGCCGTCCGTCCCGGCGCTGCGGCAGGCGACGTTGAGCCCCGTCACCAGGCCCGGCAGCCAGACGATCCAGTTGGGATCGACTTGCCAGCCGTATTCGCGCTCGAGATGCGCGACGACGGCGTCGACCAGCGATGGCCAGGGGTGGCCGTAGCCGAATACGCCGTGGTCGATGCGCCGGCGCAGTGCCTCCAGTACGGCAGGCGGCGCCGCGAAATCCATGTCGGCGACCCACAGCGGGACGATGTCGCGTCCGGCGTACCGGTCCCACTTGATGCTGTCGCCGGCGCTGCGGTCGATGGGGCGGTCGAAGTCGAACATGGCTTCTATCCGAGGAACAGCGGGTAGGCCGGGTTCCGCGATTCGTCCCAGTGACGATAGCCGAGGTTGCGCAGGAAGGCGTGGAACTCCTTCATTTCCTTGGGCGGCACCTGCATGCCGACCAGCACGCGGCCGTAGTCGGCGCCGTGGTTGCGGTAATGGAACAGGCTGATGTTCCAGCCGGCGCTCATCTTGCCGAGGAAGTTGCCCAGCGCGCCCGGGCGCTCGGGAAACTCGAAGCGATAGACCAGTTCATGGTCCACCTGCGGCGCGTGGCCGCCGACGACGTGCCGGACGTGAAGCTTCGCCATCTCGTCGTCGGTCAGGTCGAGCGTCGGGTAGCCGTTGCGGCGCAGCTCGGCGATCAGCTTGCGCGCCTCGGCGCGATGGGCGATCTGCAAGCCGACGAAGACGTGGGCCTCGGCCGGATCGTAGTAGCGGTAGTTGAACTCGGTGATGTTGCGCGCGCCGATCAGCTCGACGAACTTCTTGTAGGCGCCCGGCGTCTCGGGCAGGGTGACGGCGAGCACCGCCTCGCGCTGCTCGCCGATCTCGGCCCGTTCGGCGACGAAGCGCAGCCGGTCGAAGTTCATGTTGGCGCCGGAGGCGACCGCCACCAGGGTCTGGCCGCGTGCCTTGTGCGCCTTCGCCCATTGCTTGGCGCCCGCCACGGCGAGCGCGCCGGCGGGCTCGAGGATCGAGCGCGTGTCCTCGAAGACGTCCTTGATCGCCGCGCAGATGGCGTCGGTGTCGACCAGCACCATCTGGTCGACGTGGGCCTGGCACAGGCGGAAGGTCTCCTGGCCGACGTACTTGACGGCGGCGCCGTCGGCGAACAGGCCCACCTGCTCCAGGCGGATGCGCTTGCCGGCGCGCAGCGACTGGTCCATGGCGTCGGCGTCCACCGCCTCCACGCCGATGATCTTCGTCTCGGGCCGCAGGCGCTTGATGTAGGCGGCGACGCCGGAGATCAACCCGCCCCCGCCGACCGTGCAGAACACGGCGTCGATCGGTTCGGGATGCTGGCGCAGGATCTCCATGCCGATGGTGCCCTGGCCGGCGATGACTTCGGGATCGTCGTAGGGATGGACGAAGGTGAGCTTGCGCTTCTTCTCGAGCTCCAGTGCCGCCGAGTAGGCCTCGTCGTAGGACTCGCCCGCCAGCACGATCTCGACCATGTGGCGGCCGTGCTTCTTCACGGCGTCGATCTTGATCTGCGGCGTCGTCGTGGGCATGACGATCACGGCGCGGCAGCCGATCTTGTGCGCCGCCAGCGCGACGCCCTGGGCATGGTTGCCGGCGGAAGCGGCGATGACGCCGCGCTTCTTCTGCGCCGCGGTCAAGTGCGCCATCTTGTTGTAGGCGCCGCGCAGCTTGAAGGAGAACACCGGCTGCATGTCCTCGCGCTTGAGCAGCACGCGGTTGCCGGTGCGCGCCGACAGGCCCGGCGCGAATTCGAGCGGCGATTCGACGGCGACGTCGTAGACGCGGGCGTTGAGGATCTTCTCGAGGTAATCGGGGTGCATGGTGGTGACGACAGGCGGACGGCTCGGCAGCGCAGGGTAACATGCGCCGATGGAATGGTTACTGCGCCCCGAGGTCGACCTGGCGGGGCTGTTTCTCTCGAGCTTCCTTTCCGCCACGCTGCTGCCGGGCAGTTCGGAGGCCGTGCTGTTCGCCGTGCTGCGCCTGCATCCCGAGCAGGCGGTATGGGCGCTGGCATTGGCGACGGTCGGCAATACCCTGGGCGGCATGACGACCTACGGCATGGCGCGCCTGGTGCCGCAGAAGCTCGCCGCGCGGCCGCTTGCAATGGCGCAGCGCTGGGGTACGCCGGTGCTGGTGTTGGCCTGGGCGCCGGTGATCGGCGACCTGCTGTGCGCCGCGGCCGGCTGGCTGCGGCTGCCCTGGCTTTCCAGCACGCTGTGGATGGCGGCGGGGAAGGCGGCGCGGTACGGGGCGATACTCTGGCTGGCGACGCAGTCGGTTGCGCTCGGCGCCTTCGCCGCGATTTGACAGACGCGCCACGCCCGCTTAATCTTCCTACGTGCGCCGAGTTGAACTCAGCTTGCGGGCGCCTAACAAATGCGGCTAAAGCGAGACCTAGGAAACCCGGTCCGCGCTCTTTTGCCGACCGGGTTTTTTTGTCTGGAACAAGAATGGCGAGTGGAACGGGAGTAGGCATCGTCGAGTCGCAGCGCGCGCGCTTCGAGGCGCCGCTGCAGCTGCGCTCGGGCGCCGCGCTGCCGGGTTTCGAACTGGCCTTTGAAACCTACGGCACGCTGAACGCGGCGAAGTCGAACGCGATCCTCGTCTGCCATGCGCTGTCCGGCCACCACCACGTCGCCGGCCGCTATGCGGACTCGGACAAGAACGGCGTCGGCTGGTGGGACAACATCGTCGGTCCCGGCCGGCCGCTCGACACCGACCGCTTCTTCATCGTCGGCGTGAACAACCTCGGCGGCTGCCACGGTTCCACCGGGCCGGCGTCGCTCAACCCCGCCACCGGTGCGCCCTGGGGCCGCGATTTTCCCATCGTCACCGTCGAGGACTGGGTCGACGCGCAGGCGCGCCTAGCCGACCATCTCGGCATCGACCAGTGGGCGGCGACCATCGGCGGCAGCCTGGGCGGCATGCAGGCGATGCAATGGACCATCCAGCAGCCCGAGCGCGTGCGCCACGCGCTGGTGATCGCCGCCGCGCCGAAGCTGTCGGCGGAGAACATCGCCTTCAACGAGGTCGCGCGCCAGGCGATCCTCTCCGACCCCGACTACCAGGCCGGCAGGCGGCCCGAGCGCGGCCTGCGGCTGGCGCGGATGCTGGGCCACATCACCTACCTGTCCGACGACCAGATGGCGGACAAGTTCGGACGCCGCCTGCGCCACGGCGAATACAAGTACGGCTTCGACGTCGAGTTCGAGGTCGAGTCCTACCTGCGCTACCAGGGCGACAAGTTCGCCGGCTGGTTCGACGCCGATACCTACCTGCGCATGACCAAGGCGCTCGACTACTACGACCCGGCCGCGGCCTGCGGCGGCGACCTCGCCGCGGCGCTGGCGCAGGCGCGGGCGAAGTTCCTCGTCGTCTCCTTCACCACCGACTGGCGCTTCTCGCCGGAGCGCTCGCGCGAGATCGTTAACGCGCTGGTGAAGAACCGCCAGAATGTCGCCTATGCGGAAATCGAAAGCCAGCACGGCCACGACTCCTTCCTGATGGAGAACGCGCATTACCATGGCGTCATCGCCGCCTACCTGCGCAACGTAAAGACATGACCAACACGCTCGGACGCGCGGACTTCGATGCCATCGCCGGCTGGGTGCAGCCGGGCGAGAGCGTGCTCGACCTCGGTTGCGGCGACGGCGCGCTGCTCAAGCTGCTCGAACGGGAGCGCGGCGCTCGCTGCTGGGGCGTCGAGATCGATCCCGACCATGTGCTGGAGGCGGTGGCCAACGGCGTCAACGTGATCCAGGGCAACCTCGAAGGCGGCCTTTCGGGCTTCGAGGACGGCGCCTTCGACCACGTCGTGCTGTCGCGCACGCTGCAGACGGTGCGGCACACCGTGGGCATCCTCGAGGAGATGCTGCGCGTCGGCCGCGAGGCGGTCGTGTCCTTCCCCAACTTCGCCTACTGGAAGAATCGCATGGCGGTGATGAACGGGCACATGCCGGTGTCGGAGGACCTGCCCTACCAGTGGTTCGACACGCCGAACGTGCGCTTCTTCACCATCGCCGATTTCGACGATCTCTGCGTCCGCCTGGGCATCACCGTGCGCGACCGCATGGTGCTCGACGACGAAGGCCGCCGCGTGGCCGAAGAAGGCAATTTCCTCGGCAGTCTCGCCGTCTATCGGATCAAGCGCTAGCCGATGCCGCGCTGGCTTGCCGTCCTGCTCACCCGACGGATGGCGATCTGCATCGTCACGGGCTTCACCTCGGGCTTGCCGCTGTTCCTGATCTTCAACCTGCTGCCCGCCTGGCTGAAGACCGAAGGGCTCACCCTCAAGATCATCGGCGCCTTCGCGCTGATCCAGATTCCCTACACCTGGAAGTTCGCCTGGGCGCCGCTGCTCGACCGCTATGCGCTGCCGCTGCTCGGGCGCCGTCGCGGCTGGATGCTGGCCACCGCCGCCGGCGTGCTGCTGACCATCGGATTGCTCGGCCAGCGCTCGCCGCGCGAGGACCTGACCGTCGTGGTCTGGCTGTCCGTGCTGCTGTCCTTCCTGTCGGCGACGCTCGACATCGTGCTCGACGCCTACCGGCGCGAACTGCTGGCGGACGAGGAACTGGGCCTGGGCAACGTCATCCACGTCAACGCCTACAAGGTGGCCGGGCTGGTGCCCGGCTCGCTGTCGCTGTTCCTCGCCGACCGGCTGCCGTGGAGCGAAGTGTTCTGGATCACCGCGGCCTTCATGCTGCCCGGGATCGTCCTGGCGCTGGTGGTCGCCGAGCCGCATCGCGCCGCGCCGCCGAAGACGCTGCGCGAAGCGGTGGTCGAGCCCTTCCATGAGTTCGTGACGCGCCAGGGCTGGCGCGCGGCGCTGCTCACGCTGGCCTTCATCTTCCTCTACAAGCTTGGCGATTCGCTGTGCACTTCGCTGGCCACGCCGTTCTACCTGGAGATGGGCTACTCGAAGACGGACATCGGGCTGGTGGCGAAGAACGCCGGACTTTGGCCGTCGGTGATCGGCGGCTTGCTCGGCGGCCTCTGGATGGTGAAGCTCGGCATCAACCGCTCGCTGTGGATCTTCGGCGCCGTGCAGGCCGCGGCCATCCTCGGCTTCGCGTGGCTGGCGATGAGCGGTCCTTTCCAGGCGATCGAGGCGCCGCAGCTGCTGCAGCTAGCGCTGGTGATCGGCCTCGAAGCCGTTGGCGTCGGACTCGGCACAGCGGCGTTCGTCGCCTTCATTGCGCGCGCCAGCCACCCCGCCTATACCGCCACGCAGATAGCATTATTCACCAGCCTGATGGCCGTGCCACGCACCTTCATCAACGCCTCCGCCGGATGGCTCGTGGAGTCGCTCGGCTGGACGGCGTTCTTCCTGCTCTGCTTTGCATTGGCCCTGCCGGGCATGCTGTTATTGTTCCGCGTGGCCCCCTGGAAAACCCAGAATTAGCAGGGGTTTCCACCGCATTTGCATTCGCGCCACAACCCGCCGGCCGGCGCTCCGTTGCGTTCAACTTTTTGCAAGGTGCGTCGTTATACTGAGTACGTCCGAACGCATTCGGGCGCAAGGAGCCGGACATGATCAGGGTGATGGACATGAGCACGGGCAAGATACTCGACGACGAATTCGGGCGCTATGAAGAAGAGGTGTTGAACGCCGGTTGGCTGCCGCCGCAGCCCGAACTGCAGCTGGGTCTGCAGGAAGTGCACAGCACGGTGCAGGCCAAGCGCGAAATCGACGCCGCTTCCTATCTCGACCAGATCTACCGCAACCAGGAATAGGCCGCTCCTTTCCTGCGACGGTTGTCGCACGGCGCAAACGCCCGCGTGATGCGGGCGTTTTGCTTTTTGGCCCTATAGGGAGTGGGTTCTGTCGCCGCGCGCGAATCCCAGCAGCGGCACGTCGATGCCGCGGCCGCAGGCCAGCACCTTGAAGAGTTCGCCCATTTCGGCAGGCGACAGCAGCACTTGCACGGCGCCCAGCGCCTTGGCGGCATCGCGGCCTTCGGCCTGGCGTTCCGACAGCAGTTCCCCGATGCCGCAGTTCATCAGGAACGTGGATTGCGTCGTATAGCCGACGACGTCGAGGCCGGATGCGTGCGCGGCTTCGGCAATCGCCGTGAAGTCGACGTGGGTGGTGATGTCCGAGAGTCCCGGCCACCAGAACGGATTGTCGTGGGCGCGGTGGCGGTAATGGCAGCGCAGCGTGCCGCCGCTGCGCTGCGGATGGTAGTACTCGCCGCGCGGCAGGCCGTAGTCGATCAGGATCAGGCCGCCCTTGACCAGGCGGCGGCCCCACTCGGCTGTCCACGCGCGTGCGATGGGCGCAACTTCGGAAACATAGGGCGGGACGACGGGCAGTTCTGCCGCGAGGCGTTGCAGCCGCTCGTCGGCGGGGCGCTCGGCCCAGTCGAAGTTGCCCTGGGCGTCCACGGCGACGCCGCGCTCCATCAGGCCCGCTTCGCGCCAGGCCAGCACCTGCACCGGCATGGCGTCGAGCAGTTCGTTGGCGACGATGCAGCCGGAGATGCTTTCCGGCATGGCGTCCAGCCACTCCACGCGATCCGCAAGTCCCGGCGCTTCGCGCCGCAGGGTGTCGCGCTGGCGTGCCCGCAGTTCACCCGAGAGTTCGAGGATCAGGTAGCGCTCCGGAGCCTGCCCCAGCGCGTCGAGCGCACGCAGCAGATCGGCGGCCAGCCGGCCGCTGCCCGCGCCTGCCTCGAGCACGACCGCCGCTCCGGCCGCCGTCATGACTTGCGCTACCTGGCGGGCGAGGGCGCCGCCGAACAGCGGCGTCAGTTCCGGCGCGGTGACGAAGTCGCCTTCCGCGCCGAATTTGCGGGAACCGCCGGCGTAGTAGCCGAGACCGGGCGCGTAGAGCGCCAGCTCCTGGTAGCGGGCGAAGGAAAGCCAGCCGCCTGCTGCTTCGATGGCGGCGGCGATATGCGCGCAAAGCGCCCGGCTCGCGGTCTGGGCGTCGGGCGAAGGAGTGGGCAGCGCTTCCATGGGACCGCGCATTGTGCCACTTCCGCCGGCAAGCGCCGCTGGAAGAGAGGGGGCGCCGGGGCTAAGGGCGCCGGAAGCGGGTGCGGAAGCCTAGAGTGGGAGCGTCCTTGCGAACCACAGCCCCGCAAGCAGGATGACGAGCAGCGGCAGCTCCGGGACGAAAACGCGGACGGCGGTTCTTGCGATCGACTTCATGACTTCCCCCGTTGTTCGCGGCCTGTCGCGCCTTCTTGGCGGCAGGCCGATGTTTTGCAGGGATCATAACCATTGTCATATGGGGCTGTTAATCGGACAAAGCTGATTCTGCCTGTAGGGGATTTCTCACACGAGGCGCTTCCCGCGTTCCGGACGCCTGTGCCATCATCGCCGGCATGGAAACGGTCGATCTCGAGCGCCGCTTCGGCGGGATGGCGCGCCTGCATGGCGCAGAAGGGGCCGCGAGCTTGGCGGCGTCTCATATTTGCGTCATCGGCATCGGCGGCGTGGGCTCCTGGACGGCCGAAGCGCTGGCGCGCTCGGGCATCGGCAGTCTGACGCTGATCGACCTCGACCATGTCGCCGAGTCGAACATCAACCGCCAGGTGCATGCGCTCGGCGAGACGCTCGGCCAAGCCAAGGTGATGGCCATGCGGGATCGCATTGCCGGCATCAATCCGGAATGCCGGGTCGCGTGCATCGAGGAGTTCATCACGCCGGACAACGTCGCGGCGCTGCTGCCGGATTGTGACGCGGTGGTCGACGCGATCGACCAGGTGCGCGCGAAGGCCGCCCTGGTCGCCCATTGCCGGCGCACCCGCATGCCGCTGGTGACGACTGGCGGAGCCGGCGGGCGCACCGACCCGACCCAGCTGCGGGTGGACGACCTGGCGCGCACCATACAAGATCCGCTGGCCTCCAAGGTTCGGGCAAGACTGCGCAAGGAGTATGGCTTTCCGCGCGATCCCAAGAAGAAGTTCGGCGTCACCTGCGTCTATTCGATAGAGCCGATCCGCCGTCCGCAAGGCGGCGCCTGCGATCTCGACGAGGCGGGCCTGCATGGGCTCAATTGCGCCGGCTACGGCTCGTCGGTGTGCGTCACCGCGGCCTTTGGCCTGGCCGCGGCTGCGCGGGCGCAGGCGCTTATACTTGCCCGATGACACAGGCTCCCGTCGTCCTCGTCACCGGCGCCGCGCGCCGCATCGGCGCCGAGATCGCGCGCACCCTGCATGCTGCGGGGGCGACGGTCATGCTCCACTACCGCAAGTCGGCGGTGCCGGCGCTGGATCTGGCCGCCGAGCTGAACGCCCGCCGTCCGGACTCGGCCGCCACGGCAGCGATGGCGCTCGAGAACGCAGCCGCCGCGGCGTCCCTCGTCGCGGCGACGCTTGAGCGCTTTGGCCGTCTCGACGCCCTGGTGAACAACGCCTCCAGCTTCTTCGCCACGCCGCTGGGCGGCATCGACGAGGCGGCCTGGGACGATCTGGTCGGCAGCAACCTCAAGGGGCCGCTGTTCCTGTCGCAGGCGGCCGCGCCGCATCTTGCCGCAGCCGGCGGAACCATCGTCAACATCGTCGACGTGCATGCCGAGCGTCCGCTCAAGGGCTATCCGCTCTATTGCGCGGCGAAGGCCGGACTGCTCGGCCTCACCCGCGCGCTCGCGGTAGAATTGGCGCCGCAGGTGCGGGTCAACGGCGTGGCGCCGGGCGCGATCGAGTGGCCGCAGGGCGGCGACGACTTCCCTCCCGAGGAGCGCGCAGCGATCGTCGACCACACCTTGCTCAAGCGCATCGGCTCCCCGGCCGACATCGCCCGCACCGTGAAATTCCTGATCTTCGACGCACCCTACATCACCGGCCAGGTCATCAACGTCGATGGCGGCCGCACCGCGCATCTGTAACGCCCATCGATATGAACGCCCCGCTGACGGCCAAGCAGGCCGAGAAAATCGCCTTCGAGAACAACAAGCTCGCCAAGCGCCTGCGCCGTGAGGTCGGCCAGGCCATCGTCGATTACAACCTGATCGAGGAAGGCGACAAGGTGATGGTCTGCCTGTCGGGCGGCAAGGACTCGTTCGGCATGCTGGACCTCCTGCTGTTCCTGCGCGACAAGGCGCCGGTGCACTTCGACGTCATCGCCGTCAACCTCGACCAGAAGCAGCCGGGCTTCCCCGCCGAAGTGCTGCCGAACTACCTGAAGAACCTGGGCATCCAGTACCACATCGAGGAGCAGGACACCTACTCGATCGTGAAGCGCGTGGTGCCCGAGGGCAAGACGACTTGCGCGCTGTGTGCGCGGCTGCGCCGCGGCGTGCTCTACCGCGTCGCCGGCGAACTCGGCGCCACCAAGATCGCGCTCGGCCACCATCGCGACGACATCCTGGCGACGCTGCTGCTCAACATGTTCTTCGGCAGCAAGCTGAAGACCATGCCGCCCAAGCTGGTCTCCGACGACGGCAAGCACGTGGTGATCCGCCCGCTCGCCTATTGCAGGGAAAAGGACCTCGCCGCCTGGGCCGAATACCGCGGCTTCCCCATCATTCCCTGCAACCTCTGCGGCAGTCAGCCGAACCTCCAGCGCCAGCAGATCAAGCAGATGCTGATCGACTGGGAGAAGCGCTTCCCCGGCCGCGTCGATTCCATGTTCCGCAGCATGTCGACCATCGTGCCCTCGCACATGATGGACCGGCGGCTGCACGACTTCGCCGCCGTGAAGGCCACCGGCGTCGCGGATCCCGACGGCGACCATGCCTTCGACGGCGACGAGATGCCCGCCGCCGCACCGATTTCCCTCGACCTCTGATCGCAGGACATACAACCATGACAAGCTTCGCCCTCCCCGACAGGATCGCCTCCCTCGCCGCACCGCGCCGAGTGCTCATGGGCCCCGGCCCCTCCGACATCCACCCGCGCGTGCTCGCCGCGCTCGGCCAGCCCGTCATCGGCCACCTCGATCCCGCCTGCGTGGCGATGATGGACGATCTCAAGGGCCTGCTGCGCTACGCCTTCCAGACGCAGAACGAGCTGACCTTCGCCGTCTCCGGCCCGGGCTCGGTCGGAATGGAGACCTGTTTCGTCAATCTGGTCGAGCCGGGTGACAAGGTGATCGTCTGCCGCAATGGCGTGTTCGGCGGGCGCATGATCGAGAACGTGCAGCGCGCCGGCGGCACGGCGGTCGTCGTCGAGGACACCTGGGGCGAGCCGGTCGATCCGCAGAAGGTCGAGGACGCGCTCAAGCAGAACCCCGACGCGAAGATCGTCGCCTTCGTGCATGCCGAGACGTCGACGGGCGCGCAATCGGATGCCGCCGCCATCGCCGCGGTAGCGAAGAAGCATGATTGCCTCGTCATCGCCGATACCGTCACCTCGCTCGGCGGCACGCCGGTGCTGCTCGACGCCTGGGGCGTCGACGCCACCTACTCGGGCAGCCAGAAGTGCCTGTCCTGTACGCCGGGCCTGTCGCCCGTATCGTTCTCCGCGCGAGCCGTCGAGCGCATCAAGGCGCGCAAGACGAAGGTGCAGAGCTGGTTCATGGACTTGAACCTGGTGCTCGAGTACTGGGGCGGCGCCGCCAAGCGCACCTACCATCACACGGCGCCGGTGAACAGCCTCTACGCGCTGCACGAATCGCTGGTCATGCTCGCCGAGGAAGGCCTCGAAAAGGCGTGGGCGCGTCATCGCAACAACCACCTCGCGCTGCGCGCGGGACTGGAGGCCATGAACCTCCGGTTCGTGGTGCGCGAGGATGCGCGGCTGCCGCAGCTGAACACCATCCATATTCCCGAAGGCGTGGCCGATGCCGAAGTGCGCACGCGCCTGCTCACCGAATACAACCTCGAAATCGGCGCGGGCCTCGGCCCGCTGGCGGGCAAGGTCTGGCGCTTCGGCCTGATGGGCTACTCGAGCCGGCCGGAGAACGTCATGCTGTGTCTCTCGGCGCTGGAATCGGTACTCGCCAGCGGCGGGTATGCGGTGAGGGCCGGCGCGGCCGAGGCGGCGGCGAAGGCCGCTTACGCGGCGCAGGCGGCGATCGCCTGAGCGACACGCGGGCCAAAGGTTCGACTATCTGCGCCCCGGCGGCTCGCCTTTAATCCAGCAGACAGCCAGGAGCACGGCGCACAGCAGCAGCGAGTATTCGAAGAAGGCAAGCTGACCCCGCGTCGGCAGGAGTTCGACTGCACCGACGAGCACGAGGACGGCGAAGATCGCGAGCACAACCTTGCCCTGCCAAGCCGTGGGCGGCCCCCAACCCCAGCCCTTGCGTTTGGCGGGGAACCAGTACTGGCGGTCACGTCCATTCGGTGAAGAGGATCTCATCGGCATGATCCCCGGATGATGAAAAGCCGCACCGGGATGCCCGGTGCGGCTCTCGCGGGCTTGCGGGCGCGCCGGACTACTTCTTCGCGTCCGCTTCGCACTTCTTCATGAAGGCGGCCTTGGCCGCGCCGGCGAGCGGCTTGCCGTTCT
The DNA here is from genome assembly GCA_036391735.1 of Rhodocyclaceae bacterium. Lineage (GTDB taxonomy): Bacteria > Pseudomonadota > Gammaproteobacteria > Burkholderiales > Rhodocyclaceae > Nitricoxidireducens. Next base: position 6,842 of record DASVZI010000073.1, on the reverse strand, counting down.
TGCCCACGGCCTTCTCTTCGCAGCCCGAGGCGGCGGCCGGCTTGGATTCGGCCTCGCACTTCTTCATGAAGGCGGCTTTCGCGGCGCCGGCGAGCGGCTTGCCGTTCTTGCCGACCGCTTTCGCTTCGCAGTCGCCCGCGGCTGCGGCAGGGGCGGCGGCCGCGGCGGGGGCGGGCGCCTTGGCATCGGCGGCGAAGGCGACGTGGGCGGCGAACAGGGAGACCAGGGCTGCGAGGGTCAGTTTCTTCATGCTTTTCTCCTTCGTGAGTGGGCAATCGGGGGAACGGACGCGGCCTAGCCGATGCCGCCGTCGTCGCCGCTTTCGAGGGCGATCTGCTGGCGATCGAGGAATTCCTGCATGCTGTCGATGCCGCGCAGGTAAAGGATAGTCGCACGGACGGCGGCTTCAAGCAGCACCGCGAGGTTGCGGCCGGCGGCGACCGGCAACACGACCTTGCGGATCGGCACGCCGAGGATGGTTTCGGTGTGCGCGTCGAGCGGCAGCCGCGCCAGTTCCGGCACGCCGGGATGCGGGCGCTGCAGATGCACGATCAGCTTGAGCTTCATCTTGCGCCGGCAGGCGGTTTCGCCGAACACCGTGCGGATGTTGAGCAGGCCGAGGCCGCGCACTTCGAGGAAGTCCTTGAGGAGCTCCGGGCAGCGGCCCTCCAGGGCATCGGGACTGACGCGCGAGACTTCGACGACGTCGTCGGCCACCAGGCCGTGTCCGCGCGAAATGAGTTCGAGGCCGAGCTCGGACTTGCCGACGCCGGAATCGCCGGTGATCAGTACGCCCATGCCGAGCACGTCCATGAACACGCCGTGCAGGGTGATGGTCTCCGCCAGGTAGCGCGAGACGTAGAGCCGCAGCGCGTCGATGACGACCGCGGCCGATTGCGGCGTGGTGAACAGCGGGGTATCGCTCGCTTCGCAGGCATTGCGGATCAGGTCGATCGCCTCGCAGCCGTCGGCCACGATCAGCGCCGGCGGGCGCGCGGCGACGATCTCCTGGATATGGTGCTGCATCTTGTCGCCCGAGTGCTCGCTGGTCCAGGCGATTTCGGGCGAACCGAGCACCTGCAGGCGATCGGGATGGATCAGGTTGAGGTGGCCGACGAGGTCTGCCGGGGAGACATCGTCGCGCGTGACCTCGATGATGCGGTTCAGCGTGCCGCAGACCCAGGAAAGCTGCAAGCGGCTGCGGTTGCGCTCGAACAGCTGGGCGATGATCAGCTGGCGGACTGCCACTGCTCGAAGAGATTGCGGATGGTGGCGGCATCCGGGGATGCCGAGAGCTGTTCGCGGAAGCCGCGGTCGGAGAACATCTGCGCGAGTTCGGACAGCAGCTGCAAGTGGTGCTCGGTCGCCGCCTCCGGCACCAACAGCACGAACAGCAGCCCGACCGGCTTGCCGTCGGGCGCGTCGAACTGCACCGGGGTCGCAAGCCGCAGGAAGGCGCCCTTGGCTTCCTTCAGGCCCTTGATGCGGCCGTGCGGGATCGCGATGCCCATGCCCAGACCCGTCGAGCCGAGCTTCTCGCGCGCAAAAAGGGCATCGTAGACCTGGCTGCGGCCGATGCCCTGGTTATTCTCGAAGAGGAGGCCTGCCTGCTCGAAAACGCGCTTCTTGCTGCTGGCGTCGAGATCGACGACGATGTTCTCGGGCGGCAGGAGTCTGGCGATCTGGTTCATCCTCGGGTTCCGGCACCGGGTAAGCGCATGCTGCCCGGATTGGGGGCGCAGTATATACCTGTCGCTCCCCGGTGCGCGAAACGCTTATTCGGTGACCGAGGGCCTTTCGTGGATATGGTTGTTGGTCTTTTCCTTGTGCTTCACCACCTGGCGGTCGAGCTTGTCGGCGACCGCGTCGATGGCCGCGTAGAGGTCGGCGTCGTCGGCGTCGGCGTAGATGTCCTTGCCCCTGACGTGCAGGGTGACTTCGGCCTTCTGCCGAAGCTTGGCCACGGATAGGATGACCTGAACGCTGGTGACATGGTCGAAGTGGCGAATCACGCGGTCCAGCTTGTTGGTCACGTAGTCATGCAGCGCGGGAGTCACTTCGATGTGATGTCCAGTGATTTTGAGGTTCATGATCTCTCCTTAGAGCGTCTTTCTCAGATTGACCGGCGGGATGTTGAGGGACTCGCGGTACTTGGCGACGGTGCGCCTCGCCACCACGATACCCTGTTCGCCGAGGATTTCCGCGAGTTTTGCGTCCGAAAGCGGCTTGTGGCCGTCCTCGGCACTCACCAGTTGCTTGATCAGCGCCCGGATCGCGGTTGAGGAGGCAGCGCCGCCGGTATCGGTGGCGACATGGCTGCCGAAGAAATACTTGAGTTCGAAGATGCCGCGCGGGCTGGCCAGGTACTTCTGGGTGGTCACCCGCGAAATGGTCGATTCGTGGAGCTCGACGGTATCGGCGATCTCGCGCAGCGTCAGCGGACGCATTGCGACTTCGCCGTGGTCGAAGAAGGCGCGCTGGCGGTCGACGATCGCCTGCGTCACGCGCAGGATGGTATCGAAGCGCTGCTGCACGTTCTTGATGAGCCATTTGGCTTCCTGCAGCTGGCCCGACAAGTTGGCGCCGCCGTTGCTGCGGCTTTTCTGCAGCAGGTTGGCGTAGAGCCGGTTGATGCGCAGCTTGGGCATGGCATCGGGATTCAGCATGGCGGTCCAGGTGCCGCGCAGCTTGCGCACGATGGCGTCCGGGATGATGTAGCGCGTATCAAGCGGGGAGTACTGCGCGCCCGGGCGGGGGTTGAGCGAGCGGATCAACGCCTGCGCCTCGCGCAGGTCGTCGTCCTCGCAGCCGAGCGCCTTCTTGATCTTGGCGAAGTCGCGGTTGGCGAGCTGCTCGAGATGGTTCTTGACGATGGCGCGGGCGAGGTCGCGCGTGGCCGACGGGGGCTCGTTGGCGAGCTGCAATTCGAGGCATTCGGCCGGGCTGCGGGCGCCGATGCCCGGCGGGTCGAGGTTCTGCAGGTGCTTGAGCGCGATGCCGAGCTCTTCGAGCAGTTCCTCGCGGTCCTCGCCGCCGCCCTCGGGGAACACGTCCGCGAGTTCCTCGAGGCTTTGCGTCAGGTAGCCGTCGTCGTCGAGCGCCTCGACGAGGAAGCCGACCAGTGCGCGCTCGTGGGCTGCGAGCTGGGTCATCGCCAACTGTCCGTTGAGATGATCGCGCAGGCTCGTGGCGGCCGCCTGGATCTCGCCGGTATCGGTGTCGTTGTCGTCGTTCGGATCGCGCGGCCCGTGGCCGCCCGGCATCTCGATGCCCCAGTTGAGCTCGTCGCCCGGTGGACGCTCGTCGTAGCGGCCGTCGGCTTCCGCGACCGGCTGGGGCGTGGCGAGCGCATCCGAGCCCGGCGTGAACGGGGCGGCAAGGTTGAGCGCGTCGCCGGGCTCGTCCCGCTCGAGCAGGGGGTTCTCCTGCAGGGCCTGTTCGATTTCCTGGTTGAGTTCGAGCGTGGAAAGCTGCAGCAGCCGGATCGACTGCTGCAATTGCGGCGTCAGCGCGAGATGCTGTGAGAGCCTGAGTTGGAGTGTCTGTCTCATGGGGCCGGTTCGGGCGACGGCTTACATCCGGAAATGCTCGCCCAAGTACACCTTGCGCACGTTTTCATTCTGGACGATTTCATCGGGATGTCCAGCGGCCAGGACCTCGCCGGCGTTGATGATGGTCGCGCGATCGCAAATACCGAGTGTTTCCCGGACGTTATGATCGGTAATGAGGACGCCGATCCCGCGCTCCTTGAGGAAGCGGATGATCTTCTGGATGTCGATGACCGCGATCGGATCGACGCCGGCGAACGGCTCGTCGAGCAGGATGAAGCGCGGATTGGTCGCCAGCGCGCGGGCGATCTCCACGCGGCGGCGCTCGCCGCCGGACAGCGAGACGGCCGCATTGTCGCGCAGGTGGGTGATATGCAGCTCCTGCAGCAGTTCCTCCAGGCGCTCCTCGATCTCGTCGTCGTCGAGGTCCTGCAATTCGAGCACCGCGCGGATGTTGTCGCCGGCGGAGAGCTTGCGGAAGACCGAGTTCTCCTGCGGCAGGTAGGACAAGCCGAGCTTGGCGCGGCGATGGATGGGCAGGTGGGTGATGGTGGCGTCGTCGATGTGGATGCCGCCGCCGTCCGCGGCCACCAGCCCGACGATCATGTAGAAGCAGGTGGTCTTGCCGGCACCGTTGGGGCCGAGCAGGCCGACCACTTCGCCGCTCGCCACCTCGAACGAAACGTCCTTGACGACGGCGCGGCCCTTGTACTGCTTGCGCAGGTTGCTGACGGACAATACGGTCACTGCGGAAATTCCTTGAGCAGCCGGCGGATGGTCTCGGTGGAGAAGCCGCGGCCCTGGAGAAAGCGCGCCTGGCGCGCCCATTCGCGCGCGTCCTGGGGCGCCGCCGAGAACTTCCTGGCCCAGACCTCCCGGGCACGCGTCATCTCGTCGGGCAATTCGGCCCCTTTCAGTTCGGCGTCGATCAATTCCTCTTCGACGCCCTTGCGCCGCAGCGTCTGGCGCAGGCGCGCGGCGCCGAAGCGCGCCCCGTTGCCCCGCACGTAGGCGGACGCGGCGCGGGCGTCGGAAAGCAATCCGGACTGGGCGAGATCGGCGAGCACGGCGGCGATGTCTTCTTCGGTCCCGAGGGGAGCGAGCTTGCGGGCCAGTTCGATGCGCGTATGTTCGCGACGCGCGAGGAGCCTGATGGCCCGCTGCCTCAGTTCATTCACTCGACTTCCGCGACGGCGGCGCCGGAGGCGGCGGCCACGCCGAGGGCCGAGCGCACCTTGCCCTCGATCTCGCCGGCGGTTTCCGGGTGCTCCTTGAGGAACTCGCGCGCGTTGTCCTTGCCCTGCCCGATCTTCTCGCCGCCGTAGGCGTACCAGGCGCCCGACTTCTCGACGACCTTGTTCTCGACGCCCAGCTCGACGATCTCGCCCTCGCGGGAAATGCCCTCGCCGTAAAGGATGTCGAAGTGGGCCTCGCGGAAGGGCGGCGCGACCTTGTTCTTGACGACCTTGACCCGGGTCTCGTTACCGATCACCTCGTCGCCCTTCTTGATGGCGCCGGTGCGGCGGATGTCCATGCGCACGGAAGCGTAGAACTTGAGCGCGTTGCCGCCCGTGGTGGTCTCGGGATTGCCGAACATGACGCCGATCTTCATGCGGATCTGGTTGATGAAGATCACCAGGGTATTGGTGCGCTTGATGTTGGCCGTCAGCTTGCGCAGCGCCTGGCTCATCAGCCGGGCTTGCAGGCCGGGCAGCTGGTCGCCCATCTCGCCCTCGATTTCGGCCTTGGGCACCAGGGCGGCGACGGAGTCGATGACGATCACGTCGACGCCGCCGGAACGCACCAGCATGTCGGCGATCTCGAGCGCCTGCTCGCCGGTGTCGGGCTGGGAGATCAGCAGGTCGGGGACATTGACGCCCAGCTTGCCGGCATAGACGGGATCCAGCGCGTTCTCGGCGTCGATATAGGCGGCAGTGCCGCCGGCCTTCTGGATTTCCGCGACGACATGCAGGCACAGCGTGGTCTTGCCCGACGATTCCGGGCCATAGATTTCGACGACCCGGCCGCGCGGCAGTCCGCCGATGCCCAGCGCGATGTCGAGCCCCAGGGAACCGGTCGACACGACCTGGAGGTCGTTCTCGATCTGGGCCGCGCCCATCTTCATGATCGAGCCCTTGCCGAACTGCTTTTCGATCTGCGCGAGGGCCGCCTGGAGGGCTTTTGCCTTGTTGTCGTCCATGTGAATTCCTTCCTGAAAACGGTTTCGATTATGGCACGGATGGCACGGATATTGCCGTTGGCCGGAATCGAAAGAATAGAGGCAGTGTGGCTTACCAGATGAGCCACCCCAAGCTTCGGGAGCGGCTTGGCAGCAAACAGGGGAATGTCCGACTTTCGTAATACACTATCCGCTTCGAAAGCGGTTGGGACCGCGAATTCGTCCTGACGGGAGTCATCATGGGATTTTCCGGGTTGAGTGTTCGGGGAAAGCTTTTCGCCGGCTTCTCGCTGTTGCTGGCCCTGACCATCGCGGTCAGCGTCGTGGGCATCGTCAGGATGGGCCACATCGAGGAGAGGATCTCCGACATCATGGATGCGCGCTATCCGAAAGCGCATCTGGCGAACGAATCGGTCAAGCACGCGTCGGAAATCGGCCGCCTGGTGCGCAGTGCGATCCTCGCCGATGATCCCAAGGAAGCCGAAGCGGACATCCGGCAGGTCGAGGAACTCCGCAAGGCCAATACGGACATCATCGGCAAGATCAAGGCGATCGGCCTGACGCCGGGCATCAAGGCCACCGAGATCTTCGAGCGCAGCGTCGCCCTGCGGGCCACCCTCTCCAGCAAGTACGAACCGCTCTACGTCTTCCTGCGCAAGGGCGACACGGCCGGCGCGAAAGCCTACCTGAAGGCCGAGTGGATTCCCGCCAACAATGCCTACATGGCCGCCGCCAACGAATATGCGGCGGAAAACGCGGCAAAGATGACCGAGGCGCGAGACGAAGCCGAGAGCCATATCCAGGGCGCCCGCACGGTGCTGGTCGTGTCCGCGCTGGCTGCCCTGGCGGCGGGCATCGCCGTCGCGTTCGTCATCTCGGCGAATCTCTCCTCGCGCATCATGCGGGCGTCCGCGATCGCGGCGCGCATCGCTACCGGCGACCTGAGTCCCGCGCGGTCCGAAGGGGCACCGGGTGGCGACGAGGTCGGGCAGCTGCTGGAAGCCCTGGAGAACATGCGGCGGGATCTCGTCCGCACCGTCGGGGAAATCGTCGCCGAGGCGCGCAGCGTGGCTGACTCCGCCGCCCAGTTGTCCACCGCGGCGCAGCAGGTGGCG
>DASVZI010000072.1:0-4710 GCA_036391735.1 Rhodocyclaceae bacterium | reverse complement strand
GCATCGCGCGCAGCCGGCTCGCGGGCGAGCCGGCCGACGTGCTGCTGCGGCCCCGTCTCGGGGATGTCGCGCTGCTCGACTACCACCGGGCGGCCGAAGCGATCGAGGAGGGCCGTGCCGTGGTCCAACGCATGATGCCGATGATCGCCCACGCTCTCCAGCTATGAATGCCCTCATCGATGCCCTGCGTGCCGCGCTCGGCGCTGCGCATGTATTCACGGATCCGGCAGATGTCGCGGGCTATCTGCGCGACTGGCGCGGACGCTACCAAGGCGATGCGCTATGCGTGGTCCGTCCCGGCTCCACGGCGGAAGTGGCCGAGGCGGTGAGGCTGTGCGCCGAGGCGGGTGCCGCCATCGTGCCGCAGGGCGGCAATACCGGCTTGTGCGGCGGTGCCACGCCGCGTGGATTGGCTCTACAGCCCGGCGGTGAAGTCGTGGTCAGCCTGACGCGCATGAACCGAGTGCGCGCGCTGGATCCGCGCAACGACACCATCACCGTGGAGGCGGGCTGCACGCTTATGCAGGTGCAGGAAGCCGCGACAGCCGCAGATCGGCTCTTCCCGCTTTCGCTGGCAGCCGAAGGCACCGCCACCATTGGCGGGAATCTGTCCACCAACGCCGGGGGCGTGCAGGTGCTGCGCTACGGCAATGCGCGCGACCTGACCCTGGGACTCGAAGTCGTTCTGCCCGACGGCACCATCTGGGATGGGCTGCGGGCATTGCGCAAAGACAATACCGGTTACGATCTCAAGCAGTTGTTCATCGGCGCCGAAGGGACGCTCGGCCTCATCACCGCTGCGGTGCTCAAGCTGTTTCCTCGGCCGAAGCAGCGTGCCGTCGCCTGGGCGGCCGTGCCCGACCCGGCGGCCGCCGTCGCATTGCTCGGACGGCTGCGCGGGACGGCTGGCGATCGCCTGGTCGCCTTCGAGATCGTCGGCCGCGCTGCGCTCGACTTGGTGCTGCGCCATATTCCACAGGCGCGCGATCCGCTGCCGGGCCGGCCTGACTGGCAGGTGCTGATCGAGGTTGCCGACACCCTCGCGGAACCGCCGCTCGGCGACCTTCTCGAGCGTGCGCTGTCGGATGCCATGGAGGTGGGCGAGGCGCTCGACGCCGCGGTCGCGCAGAGCGAGGTGCAGGCGCAGGCGCTGTGGGCGCTGCGCGAGAACATCGCCGAGGGACAGAAGCTGGAGGGCCTGTCCATCAAGCACGACATTTCGCTGCCGGTGTCGCAGATTCCCGAGTTCATCGCCCGCGCGGATGCCGCTCTGGGCGAGGCGTTTCCCGGCGTCCGCATCGTCTGCTTCGGTCACATCGGTGACGGCAACCTCCATTACAACCAGTCACAGACGGGCGCCCTGGCGAACGAGCCGTTCATGGCCGCGACACCCGCCGTCAATCGCATCGTGCACGATCTCGTGCACCGGCTTGGCGGATCCATTTCCGCCGAGCACGGACTGGGCCAACTGAAGCGCGAGGAGATCCAGCGCTACCGGAGCCCGGTGGAAATCGAGCTGAAGCGGGCCGTGAAGCGCGCCATCGATCCCGCCGGGCGCATGAATCCGGGCAAGGTGATTTAAGTGCGAAAAAGTGTTTACACGGCTCAGGGCGCTCCGTATAATGCGCGCTCTCTTGTGGGGGTATAGCTCAGCTGGGAGAGCGCTTGCATGGCATGCAAGAGGTCGGCGGTTCGATCCCGCCTACCTCCACCACAGGACAACAACGGCCCGGGTCATCGACCCGGGCCGTTTTCTTTTTAGCGCTTCGTCATGATCGGCGCGGTCAATCGGGGCGATAATCGCCCCATTGAATTCAGCGGATTCTGCATCATGTTGCGCGTCATCCTTTGCGGCAGTGCCGGCGACGGCAAGAGCAGCCTGATCGGATGCCTCTCGGCGACGCTACGATCGGTTCCAGGCGGAGCGGCGGCGGATGCGGGCTCGGGGCGCCACGGCGATTGGGGCTTCGCGATGGAGCGCCACTTCCTCTCCAACGGCGAGCGTCGCTTCCTTATCGGCGACGCACCGGGGCACGAGCGGCATACGCGGGACATGCTCAGCGGAGCGTCGGCGGCGGACGTTGCCGTCGTGCTCATCGATGCGAGCAGGGGCGTGCAGAGCCAGACTCGCCGACATGGTTACCTGATCTCGTTGATTGGCGTCCGGCATGTAATCGTGGCGATCAACAAGCTCGACGCGGTCGCATATTCGCGTGAGGTGTTCGAGCGCATACGCGCGGAATACTCGGCCTTCGCGGGACAGATCGGGATGCCGGAGCCCCGCTTCATTCCCGTTGCCTCGCTTGCCGGGGACAACATAACGGCCCCGAGTCCGAACATGCCCTGGTATCGCGGCCCGACGCTGCTCGCGTGCCTCGAGGCCCTCGATCCGACCGATCACGGCAGGAGCGCCAAGCCGTTCCGCATGCCGGTGCATCAAGTGGCGGGCAGCGAGGCCAAGGAAGTGACCGGAATGCTCGCTGGAGGTACGGTACGCGCCGGCGACGAGGTGCGCGTGCTGCCGTCCGGGCGACGAAGCCGGGTGGCGCGCATAGCGGGAGGGCAGGCCTCGTCGGTGACGCTGGTGCTCGAGGACGCCATCGACGTCAACCCGGGCGACCTCGTTGCCGCGGCCGACGCGCCGCCCGAGGTGTCGGACCAGTTCGAGGCCACACTGGTTTGGACCGGGGATGAACCGATGCTGCCGGGGCGCCCGTACCTGATGAAAGGTGCGGCCCGGACGGTACCCGTCGTCTGCACGTCGCTCAAATACAAACTCAACGTCAACACGCTCGAGCACGTCGCGGCGAAGAAACTCGAACTGAACGATATCGGCGTCTGCAACATCAATCTCGACCAGGCGATTCCCTTCGATCCCTATGCCGAGAACCGCGAAACAGGCGGCTTCGTCATCGTCGACCGACTGACGGAGCGGACAGTGGGCGTCGGCATGCTTCATTTCGCGCTGCGCCGATCGCACAATATCCACTGGCAAGCGGTCGAGGTCAGCAAGGACGCCCATGCGGCCTTGAAGGGCCAGAAGCCGTGCATCCTCTGGTTCACCGGGCTTTCGGGCTCGGGCAAGTCGACGATTGCGAACCTCGTCGAGAAGATGCTGCATGCGGAAGGGCGCCACACCTACCTGCTCGACGGCGACAACGTCCGTCATGGGCTCAACAAGGATCTCGGCTTCACCGAGGCCGACCGCGTCGAGAATATCCGGCGCGTCGCGGAAGTCGCCAAGCTGATGGTGGACGCCGGACTCATCGTGCTCGTCTCGTTCATCTCCCCCTTCCGCGCCGAGCGGCGGATGGCGCGCACGATGGTGAAGGAAGGCGAGTTCATCGAAGTGTTCGTCGACACGCCGCTGGCGGTCGCCGAGCAACGCGATCCGAAGGGGCTGTACGAGAAGGCCCGGCGCGGCCAGTTGAAGAACTTCACTGGCATCGACTCGCCTTACGAGGCGCCTGAGCACCCCGAGATGCGCCTGGATACCTGCGCGCAATCGGCGGTGGAGGCGGCAAACGCAATCGTCGACCGCCTGCGGCAGGCACGCCTTATCTGAGCACCGGGGAGCCGGTTCAGACGGCCGGGCCGCCGGCGAACTGCGACTCGAAGCGCGCCACGAATCCCTCCACCTCGGCGGCAGGCAGGTGGTTGATGCCGCCGGCGCGCTTGCGTCCGCCGCCGGAGGGGAATTGCAGGCAGAACTCGTCGGCGCCAATCGGGCTGCCGGCGCTGGCGCGCACGCTGACGGTGTAGCTGCCCTTGGCGTTCGGGGACAGGATGGCGATGGAGTTGTCCGGCTTGGCGTGCATCAGTTCGTTCGCCAGCACGCCGATGGCGCGCCTCGCCCAAGCCGCGTCCGGCAGCACCACCACCGTCGCGCCCGCCACGTCGCGGGCCGGCGCGAGCCTGCGCGCACGCGCCATGTCGTCTTCGTAGCCTTCCCGCAGGCGCGTGAAGGCTTCGCAAGAGGACATGAATTCGATCGGGTCGGCAAACGGCAGCATTTGCTGGGCCAGCCCTGCCGGATCGAAATGCAAATCGCCGAGGGTTTCGCCGTAGGCGTTGTAGTTGAGGAGAATGCCGAGCCGCTCGAGTTCTGTCGCGGTATCAGCCGGCAGGCCCTCCATTTGCGCCAGCGCCTTTGCAGGACCGGGCAGGCTGTCGCCAAATGCCGCAGCGATTGCCCATGCCTGGTGGCGTCCGGAGAGATGGCGGTCGACCAGAATGCTGGTGCAGACGTCTGCGGCAGTATCGATATGGGATGCGAACCGCGCGTGCATCGGGATTTCGCCCGCATGGTGATGATCGAAATAGCGGACTGCCGCGCCCACGCCGAGCAGCCGGTCGAGAGCATCGCGGTTGCTATCGAGGGAAATGTCCAGGACCGTCACTTCGTCGCCGGCGACGGCGGGAACGCGGTCGAGCAACCGGATGTCGCGCTTCACGCCGGTGATCAGGGTGCCGCCCGAGCCTTCGGCGAGGCGCAGCTGCTGCAAGGCACAAAGGCCGTCGGCGTCGCCATTGAAGGCGTAGTAGCGAGTCATCGAAAACCTCCCGAGATGAATGCTCAAATTTTCCCATTTTCTAAACGAAGTGTGTATAATCGCGGTCTTTGTCGGGCCCGCGTCCCTATCGTCTAGAGGCCTAGGACAATACCCTTTCACGGTATGAACCGGGGTTCGAATCCCCGTGGGGACGCCA
>DASVZI010000071.1:0-2346 GCA_036391735.1 Rhodocyclaceae bacterium | reverse complement strand
GCGAAGACCGACGCGGAAGCGAAGGCCCTTCTGACCGCTTTCAAATTCCCCTTCAAGAACTGAGGGAACCATGGCGAAACTTGCTTTGATCAATCGCGAAAAGAAGCGCGCCAAGACGGTGGCGAAGTATGCCGCCAAGCGCGCCGAACTGATCGCCATATTCAACAACGTCAAGCTGTCGGACGAGGAGCGCATGGAAGCGCGCCTCAAGTACCAACAGCTGCCGCGTAACGCCAGCCCGTCGCGCCAGCGCAACCGCTGCTCGCTGACCGGTCGTCCGCGCGGCGTGTTCCGCAAGTTCGGTCTGGGTCGCCTCAAGCTGCGCGATCATGCCATGCGCGGCGAAGTGCCGGGCATGACCAAGGCCAGCTGGTAAGGGAGATCGCTACATGAGCATGACCGATCCGATCGCCGATATGCTGACGCGCATCCGCAATGCGCAGATGGCCGAGAAAGTGGCCGTCAGCATGCCGTCGTCCAAGCTGAAGGCTGCCATCGCCAGCGTCCTCAAGGACGAAGGTTACATCGAAGACTTCGCCGTGCGTGAGAACGCCGGCAAGGCGCAGCTCGACATCGCCCTCAAGTACTACGCCGGCCGTCCGGTGATCGAGCGCATCGAGCGCGTCTCGAAGCCCGGCCTGCGCGTCTACAAGGGTACCGACGACCTGCCGAAGGTCATGAACGGCCTCGGCGTCGCAATCGTCTCGACGCCCAAGGGCGTCATGACGGACCGCCGCGCGCGCGCCAGCAACGTCGGCGGCGAAGTCCTCTGCATCGTGGCGTAAGGAGGGCGAGATGTCGAAGATGTCACGAGTTGCAAAGTATCCGGTCAACCTGCCCAAGGGCGTCGAAGTGACGCTGGGCGCGGCCGAGATCAGCATCAAGGGCCCGCTGGGCACGCTCAAGCAGGCGATGCTCCCGTCGGTTACCGTCCAGAAGGAAGGCGAGGCGCTGATGTGCCGCGCCGTGGATGGTGCGGAAGACGGCGGCGCCATGTCCGGCACCATGCGTGCGCTGGTGAACAATATGGTCACCGGCGTCACCAAGGGCTTCGAGAAGAAGCTGACCCTGGTCGGCGTGGGCTACAAGGCCCAGGCGCAGGGCGCCAAGCTCAACCTCAGCCTCGGCTTCTCGCATCCGGTCGTGCATGACATGCCCGCCGGCGTGAAGGCCGAAACCCCGACGCCGACCGAGATCGTCGTCAAGGGCATCGACAAGCAGATGGTCGGCCAGGTGGCCGCCGAGATCCGCGCCTATCGCTCCCCGGAGCCCTACAAGGGCAAGGGCGTGCGCTACGCGGACGAGGTGGTGGTCATCAAGGAAACCAAGAAGAAGTAAGGGCGCTACATCATGGACAAGAAAGAAGCTCGTCTGCGCCGCGCGCGCAAAACCCGCGCCAAGATTGCGGAGCTCAAGGTCGCGCGTCTGGCGATCCATCGCACCAACTGCCATATCTACGCGCAGATTTTCTCCGGTTGCGGCACTCAAGTGCTCGCGGCGGCGTCAACTGCCGAGGCGGACGTGCGCAAGCAGGTGCCGAACGGCGGCAACGCGGCTGCGGCGACTGCCGTCGGCAAGCTGATCGCCGAGCGCGCCAAAGCGAAGGGCATCGAGACGGTGGCCTTCGACCGTTCCGGGTTCCGCTATCACGGTCGCGTCAAGGCGCTGGCCGACGCCGCCCGCGAAGGCGGCCTCAAGTTCTAAGCGAGAGTCGACATGGCTAAACCGCAAAGCAAGAAGCAGCAACCGCAGACCGAAGAGCGCGATGATGGCCTGCGCGAGAAGATGGTCTCCATCAACCGCGTCACCAAGGTGGTGAAGGGCGGCCGGATTCTCGGCTTCGCCGCGCTCACCGTGGTCGGCGACGGCGACGGCGCCGTCGGCATGGGCAAGGGCAAGGCCCGCGAAGTGCCCGTCGCCGTGCAGAAGGCGATGGAAGAGGCCCGCCGCAAGATGTCCAAGGTCAACCTCAAGGACGGCACCCTGCACCACGCCGTCACCGGCAAGCACGGCGCCACCACGGTGCTGATGTCCCCCGCGCCGAGCGGCACGGGCGTCATCGCCGGCGGCCCGATGCGTGCGGTGTTCGAAGTCGTCGGCATCACCGACGTCGTCGCCAAGTGCATCGGCTCGACCAACCCGTACAACCTGGTGCGCGCGACCCTCAACGGTCTGCAAGCCGTCAGCACGCCGGCCGAGATCGCTGCCAAGCGCGGCAAGAGCGTGCAGGAAATCCTGGAGTAAGCGATGGCCGACAAGAAGATCAAGGTGACGCTGGTCAAGAGCGTCATCGGCACCAAGCAGGACCACCGCGCCACGGTGCGCGGCCTGGGTCTGCGCAAGCTG
>DASVZI010000070.1:0-29343 GCA_036391735.1 Rhodocyclaceae bacterium | reverse complement strand
CTGGGCAGGTCGCTGTCGACCTGAACGCCGCCCGCGTCGGCGGCGCTTGACGCACCTCATTTTCCGCGGCGCGCCGCATGGCTAGCATCGTGCCGTCATGGCAGAACTGGCGGCGAGCATCGAAGCGACTTCCCACCGCATACCCGGCAACAAGGGTATCTGGGTGGGCATCTTCTGCGTGCTGGTCGAGTTCACGCTGCTCTTCAGCGTCTATTTCATCGCGCGCGCCCACCACCCGGCGGACTTCCGCACCGGTCCGGCGCGGCTCGCCACCGTCGCCGGCACGGCCATCACGCTGCTGCTGTTGACCAGCGGCTACTGCATGGTGAAGTCGGTCGCGGCGATCCGCCAGGACGATCGCCGCGCCGCGCTGCGGTGGAATCTCCTTGCCATCGTGCTCGGCTGCGGCTATCCCGCGGTCAAGATCGCGGAGATTCGCTGGAACGTCGCCAGCGGCATCGACGGCCAGGCCGGCATCTTCTACACGGTCTACTACTACCTGACGTTCAACCACGCCGTGCACGCGGTCTGGGGGCTGCTCGGGCTCTCCTGGACCGCGGCGCGCACCGCCTTCGGCGCCTATTCGGCGGAGGACTGCGGCGGCCTCGAAGCCGGCGCCCTCTACTGGCACACGACGGACGTAATCTGGCTGGTGATCTTTCCGCTGTTCTACGTCCTGCGATGAAGCCGGGCCGCGCGGAGTCCGTCTGGCTTGCCCTGGTCGCCCTGACGCTGGCCGGCGCGTGGCTCGCCGAAACGGGTGCGGAGGGGAGCGCATTGACGCTCACCGTGGCGGCGCTGATCGCCGTGAAGGGCCGGGCGGTGATCGACGGCTACATGGACCTGCACGACGCCAGTCCGAAGATCCGCCGCGTTCTTTATGCCTTCAACGCCCTGCTCCCGCTGCTCGTCGTCGCAACCCATTGGTTCGGCGGCGCCATCGCCCGCCTGACGGCGCTCGCTTAGCGCCGAAGCTCTTGAGCGTCATACTCGGGATTATCCCAGAGGCATCCCGCGTCGCACCATTTCCATCGAAACGTCATGGGAATGCGGCAACGGCCGGCCGCCGCTGGGATTGACGAATCCCAAGAAGTTGAGGAAAATGCTCAACCATAAGAGTCGTCGAACGACCTTGGGATACGGAGAAAAGAATGATTCTCGTCAATGGCAGGAAGATCGAGACCAGCACCGAAGGCTATCTGGCCAATCTGGACGATTGGTCGGAGGAGGTCGCGACCTATCTTTCCGAGCGCGACAACCTCCGGCTGACGGACAGCCACTGGGAGATCATCCGCTTCATGCGCCGCTATTTCCAAGAGCATGGGATCACGCCGAACCAGCGCATGCTGCAGAAGCTGCTGAAGGAGCAGTTCGGCGACGACAAGCACCGCATCCAGGAGCTTTTCCCCTACGGCGACGCCGCCAAGCAGGCCGCGCGCTATGCCGGCATGCCGAAGCCCACGGGCTGCATCTAGGGATCGCGAACGATGGCAAGAAGGCCGGCGGGCGTCGAGCGGCAGGGTCCCTATGTGATCGTGGAAGGCGAGGTCGACGGCACGAAATGCTGCTGGGTCGAGCGCGGCGGTGTGCGCGTCAGCGGATACTGCGGCCTCGACGACGCGCGCGAGCACGCCAGCCTGCTCTACGACGAGTACCTGCTCGACGCCGACGTCAGCATGGGCGACTGACGGAACCTCGCACGCATCCCCGCGCGTTCCGACTCATGGGCCGATACCGGAATCCCGGTATTGCGGCCCCCCGGTCGATTCTCGAAGAATAGCGTCGCCGCCGTTGCGGCATTTCGAACGCTTCCCCGACCACGAGGCATTGCGAATCAGACCGAGCCCCATCGAGCCTCGGATATCGAGCGTCCCGCCCATGATATCCATAGTGCAAAAGCGCCTGGCTGCGCGCGAATTCAGGTTCCCGCTTCGGCGCGCCACCGCCCGGCACTACCTCTATGCGCTCGTCCTCGTCGCCTTCGCCCTGCCGGCGCGCCTTGCGATAGGGCCGGTCGAGGGCGGCATCCAATACGTGACCTTCTTCCCCGCCGTGGCGTTGACCGCCATCCTGGGCGGCCTCTGGCCGGGCATCATGGCCGCCCTGCTCGGGATGATGCTGGCCAGCTTCTGCTTCTGGTCGCCGTTCTACGCCTTTTCATTCGAGTTCCGGGGCGAGATGCTGGTCGCGAACCTCGTCTTCCTCTTCGACGGCATCCTGGTGTGCACGGCCATCGAGGCTACGCACCGCTACTACCATCGGGTCGCGGGCATGGTGGCGGAACGCACGCGGATGGAGTTGTCGCTGCGCCGGAACGAGGAGTGGTTCCGGCAAGTCTTCGATGCCAGCGGCGACGCCATCTTCGTGATCGATCTGCGGCACGACGGCACGCTGGGCCGCATCGTCGAAGTCAACGAAACGGCCTGCCGCCGCCTCGGCTACTCCCGCGCGGAACTGCTGCGCATGACGCCCGACGACATCAACGCCCCGGAGCACGGCACGGCGCGCGATCCCCAGTTCCTCCAAAAGCTCAAGGCCGACGGACAGATCCGCATCGAACGCGTGCATATCGCCCGGGACGGCCGCCACATTCCGGTGGAGATCAACGTGCACCTCGTCTCGCTCGGCGGCAAGGAGGCCGTCCTCGGCGTCGCGCGCGACGTCACCGAGCGCAAGCAGGCCGAAGCCGAGCAGCAATCCATCCTGCGCACCACTGCCGACGGCTTCTGGATCGTTTCGGCGCTCGACGGGCGCGTCCTGGAAGTGAATCCCGCCGCGTGCGAAATGACCGGCTATACCCCGGACGAGCTTCTTTCGATGCGCATCTCCGACATCGACGCGCTGGAGACTCCCGAGGAAACCCGCCGCCATATGGCCGACATCATGAACGAGCAGCGCGGTCGGTTCGAAACCCGCCATCGGCGCAAGGACGGCAGCATCATGGACGTCGAGATCAGCTGCCGGTACGTCAATGCGCGCGGCGGCGTGATGGTCGTGTTCGTGCGCGACATCAGCGAGCGCAAGCGCGCCGAAGCGGCGCTGGTTGCGGCGAAGGCGGCGGCGGATGTCGCCGCCCGGACGAAGACCGCCTTTCTCGCCAACATGAGCCACGAGATGCGCACGCCGCTGCACGTGATCACCGGACTCGGCCACCTGCTGCGCCGCGACGCCAAGGGCGAGGTGGAGCGACAGCGCCTCGACGAGCTGTGCGCCACCTCCGACCACCTGCTGGCCATCATCGACGACGTGCTGGACCTGTCGAAGATCGAGGCGCAGCAGCTCGAGCTGAATGAAGACGACTTCCGGCTGGACGAGGTGGTCGACAAGGTCATGCGCATGATCGACGAGCGGGCGCGCGCGAAGGGACTGGCCCTGGCCGCCGAAATCGAGCCCGCACTGGCCGCGATGGCGCTGCATGGCGATGCGCTGCGCCTGGCGCAAGTGCTGATCAACCTCTGCGGCAATGCCATCAAGTTTACCGACCGCGGCCTCGTCCGACTGCGCATCGCCCCGCGGGTCGTCGCCGCCGACCGCGTCTCGCTCAGATTCAGCGTCGAGGACGGCGGAATCGGCATCGCACCGGAGGATCAAGCCCGGCTGTTCCTGCCCTTCACCCAGGTGGACAGTTCGCCGACGCGCTCGCGCGGCGGCACCGGCCTGGGGCTGGCCATCAGCCAGCGGATGGTCAAGATGATGGGCGGGAGCATCGAGATCGACAGCCGCCTTGGCGTGGGAAGCGTGTTCCGCTTCGATCTCACTTTCCCGCGGGCGCAGCGGACGATCTCCCGCCATCCGGCTCCCGCCGTTCCTGCCCACACCCATTTCACCGGACGGCGCGTGCTGCTCGTCGAAGATCATCCCCAGAGCCAGGAAATCCTGCTCGAGATGCTGGAGGAGATGGGCTGCGAGGTCGATGTGGCCCCCGACGGCGCCGAGGCGGTCGCCTGCGCCCGCGAGCGCCGCTACGACGTCGTCCTGATGGATATGCAGATGCCGCGCATGGACGGTCTCCAGGCGACGCGCGCCCTCCGCGCACTCCCCGCGCATGGCCAGACCATCGTCGTCGCCCTGACCGCCAACGCCTTTGCCGAGGACCGCCAGCGCTGCCTGGAGGCGGGCATGAACGGGCATATCAGCAAGCCGGTGACGCCGACGGCCCTTGCCGCGGCCTTGAGCCGCTGGCTGCCGCCCCTGGCCGGCGCCGTCCGCGAGAAGACCATCGCCGACACCGAGCTGAGCCGGGCCATCAGCCGCATCCCCGGGCTCGAGGTGGGGCCCGGATGGCTGCGCTCACCCGACCACGTGGAAAGCTACCGCGCGCAACTGGAGCGCTTCTCCGCCCAGCACGGCGAAGACATGCTGCGGCTGCGCGAATCGCTGGCGGCAGGCGCGACCGAGGCGGCGCACGCGATTGCCCATCGACTGAAAGGCATCGCGGGGCTGCTCGACGCCAAGCGCGTCGCGTCCCTGGCCGACCGCATCGCTCGCGGCATCGGCGCCGGCGCGCGCCGCGAGGACGTCCTGCGGGACGTCGATCAATGCGAGGTCGAGCTCGCCGAACTGGCCGGGGCCATTCGCGTGCTGCCTCAGCCGGAGCCCGAGCCGGCGGTCTAGCGGCCGGCTATTTCGTCGCCAGTCCTTCGAGGCGGTCGCCGAAATTCACCAGTACCACCCCGATCACGGCGAGCACCGCGCCGATGAGGCGCGGCGTACTCAGTTCGCGCACCGGGATGCCCAGCAGGCCGATGCGATCGAAGGCCAGCGAGGACACGATCTGCCCGGTGACGATCAGTGCGACCATCACCGCGAAGCCGAGGCGCGGCGCCAGCAGCGTCGTGCCGAACACGAACAGCGCGCCCATCGCGCCGCCGGTCAGCTGCCACGCGGGCACCCGCGCGACGCCGGCGAGCGCCGACCACTTCTCCTGCATGACGAGAGCCGCGACAGCCAGCGTGAGCGTGCCGCAGGCGAACGAGATCAATGCCGCCATGATGGTGCTGCCGCCGATGGACAGCTTGAGCTGGTGATTGACCGCAGCCTGCAGCGGCACGACGAGGCCGATGGCCAAGGCAAGCAGGGCGTAGAGGGTTTGCATGGCGGGAAGCCTCCGGAAGCGGATTCGGACGATACCCGTTGATACCATGAATCGGCATCGGCGGTGGCATTCCAACACGTCAACCCATTGCCACGCCCCCACGGTGGTCTATGCTGTTGTCAAGTCGCAGCAACCCGGGTTTGTCGCTGATCTCGCCATCGGAGGAACGACTGTGGATACCATCAACCTATGCTTCATGAATGCTGAAGTATTCGTCCTGACGGTTTTGTTTGGTTTCGGCGGCATCGGCGGAATCGTGCGGGCGATCATCGAGGATTCGCGGACGGAGAACTCCGTTACGATGCCCTTCTCGAAACGGCTGCTTGCGCTCGGCTGGGTCGGAGATCTGCTCGTCGGCGGCGCGGCCGCGATCGTCGGCTATACCTTTTTCGATATGCTCGGTACGGGTACAGGAGACAAGATCCCGGGCACGGTCAAGCTGGCGGGATTCGGAATTGCCGCCGGCTATGCCGGGGCACGAATCCTCAACGCCATGCTGGACAAGTTTCCGGAGCGGAAGCTTGACCTGCTCGCCGCAAAGCAGGATGCACTGCGGCTGCTCCAATCGCACAAGTATTTGCTGGCCGCAAGGCGGTTCCGGGACATCGTCGCCCAAGATCCTTCGGATGTGCAGGCCCGGGCCAGCCTGGCGCTTGCGCTCAGCTATACGGGCGAAGATGGCATTCGCGAGGCGCTGGAGCTTCTTGACAAGGTTGTCGCGGACGATCCGAACAACGCCGAAGCCTGGTACAACCTGGCCTGCATCCGCGCCATTGCGACCTTCAGGCAATTCTCGGACGACGAGGTCCTGACTCCCCTGAAGAAGGCGATCGATCTTGATCCGGTCTGGGCCCAGAATCTGAAGACCGACAAGGACTTCAACCGGTTCCGGACGGCCCAGCCCAACGTGCCCTATCAGAAACTGACCGGCGACCTGGCGACCGCCGCGATCGTTTGATTCGCGTCTCGTTGCCGGAAAAGAAGAACCCAGCCTAGGCTGGGTTCTTCAAGTCAGACCGTCAGAACCGGTTCGTCAGGCCTTCGCCGTCTCTCCCTTGATGAAGAAGCTGGCGATGTAGATCAGCAGGCCGATCAGGAAGATCACGCCGGTGCCTTCGCGCAGCCAGTAGAACAGCGTGAGCTGCGCCTGGGTGTCCATGAAGGACATCGGCGTCGCCGACACGCGCTGCAGCCAGACCTGCAGGATGCCTGCTGCGGTGAGGAACAGCGTGATGAAGACGATGCCGACCGTCATCAGCCAGAACGCCCACATCTCGGCCACCTGCGCCTTGTTCGAGTTGGCGGCGCGGCCGCGCAACAGGGGCATGGCGTAGGAGATCATGGTGATGACCACCATCACGTAAGCGCCGTAGAAGGCCATATGGCCGTGCGCCGCGGTGATCTGCGTGCCGTGGGTGTAGTAGTTCACCGGGGCCAGGGTATGCAGGAAGCCCCACACGCCGGCGCCGAGGAAGGACATCACGCCGGTGCCGAGGGCCCACAGCGTGGCGGCCTTGTTGGGATGCTCGCGGCGGCGGCGGTTCACCATGTTGAAGGCGAACAGCGTCATGGCGAAGAACGGGATCGGCTCCAGCGCGGAGAACACCGAACCCCACCATTGCCAGTACTCGGGCGTGCCGATCCAGTAGTAGTGGTGGCCGGTGCCGACGATGCCCGTGATGAGCGTCAGGGTGATGATGACGTACAGCCACTTCTCGATCACCTCACGGTCGACGCCGGTCACCTTGATGAGCACGAAGGCCAGGATGGCGCCGAGGATCAGTTCCCAGACCCCTTCGACCCACAGATGCACGGTCCACCACCAGAAGAACTTGTCGCGCACGAGGTTGTTCGGGTTGTAGAAGGAGAACAGGAAGAAGATCGCCAGTCCCCACAGGCCCATGAGCAGCACCAGGGTGATAGCCGTCTTGCGGCCCTTGAGCACGGTCATCGTCACGTTGAACAGGAAGCCCAGCGCGACCACCACGATGCCGAGCTTGGTGGGCAGCGGCTGCTCGAGGAACTCGCGTCCCATGGTCGGCAGGATGTCGTTGCCGGTCATCTTGGCCAACGCGGCGTAGGGCACCAGCAGATAGCCGACCACCGTGAGGCCCGCAGCCACCAGGAAGATCCAGAACAGCGCGATGGCGAGCTTGGGACTGAACAGCTCGGTCTCGGTCTCTTCCGGCACAAGGTAGTAGGCGGAGCCCATGAAGCCCATCAACAGCCAAACGATCAGCGCGTTGGTGTGCACCATGCGCGCGACGTTGAAGGGTATCGCCGGGAACAGGAAGTCGCCGACGACGTACTGCAGGCCCATGATGAGGCCGAACAGGATCTGCGCCACGAACAGCGCGATGGCGCCGGCGAAATAGTACTTCGCGACGGC
Source organism: Rhodocyclaceae bacterium (assembly GCA_036391735.1). Lineage (GTDB taxonomy): Bacteria > Pseudomonadota > Gammaproteobacteria > Burkholderiales > Rhodocyclaceae > Nitricoxidireducens. The sequence continues at coordinate 21,859 of DASVZI010000070.1, read as the reverse complement.
TTGGGATTTATATTGCATGGTCATGGTTCTCCGAGGTCAGCCTTCGATGTTGGGCGGCCACTTGGCGCTGTCGATTTCCGACACGTACTTGAAGAAGGCCACCAGCTCGTCGAGCTCCTTGTCGGTGAAGCCGAACTGCGGCATCTGGCGGCGGCCCGGGGTATGGGTCGGCTGCGAGGCGATCCAGGCCTTGATGAAGTCGGGCCCGCGGCGCTTGTAGACGTTGCCGAGCTCCGGCGCGAAGTAGGCGCCCTCGCCGAGCAGCGTGTGGCAGCCGATGCACTGGTGCGTCTCCCACAGCTTCTTGCCGGCGGCGACCATCGGATTCGCGGCCAGTTCTTCGTGCCGGTCGCGTTGCGGAATGATCTGCTCGTTCTGATAGGTCAGCGCCAGGAACACCAGGGCGAAGAAGACTGTCCCCCCGAAGAAGATGTTCCGCGCCGTCGAGGTCGTAAAGGTGCCGCTCATAAGTTCCCCTTTGGCTGTTGTCCTGCCCTATGCAGGCTGGCGACACTGTATTTGCGCGCCACCCGTGTCTTCCTTGACCGCCATCAAGAACGAGGACAAGTGGGCTAGACTTCGGGGCCTAGGAGGTTTTATGGCAAGCAGCAGAGCGGACAAGATCGACGTCGGGGCAATCCTCGCGCGACTGCCCTTATTCATGGAAGTGTCGCCCGAGCAGCTCGCTCACGTTGCGGCGGAGACGCGCGAGAAGCGCCTGGCGAAGGGCGAGATGCTGTTCCAGAAAGGCGATCCCTGCCGGGGCTTCCACGTCATCCTGTGGGGCCAGATCAAGCTGGCTTTCCCGTCCTCGCAGGGCAACGAGAAGGTCGTGCAGGTGCTGGGGCCGCGGCAGAGCTTCGGCGAAGCGGTGATGTTCATGGACCGGCCGTATCCGGTGTTCGCCGAAGCGGTCGCCGACTCGCTGCTGCTGCACATCCCGCGGCAGCCGGTGTTCGACCTGCTCGAGCGCGACGCCTCGTTCGCGCGCGCCATGCTCGCCGGCATGTCGACGCGCCTGCACTCGCTGGTGCATGACGTCGAGTCCTATTCGCTGCGCTCGAGCCAGCAGCGCGTCATCGGCTACCTGCTGCAGCAATGCCCGCACGGGGGCAGCGGCGCCGCCGAGATCGACCTGCCGACCTCCAAGCAGTTGATCGCGTCGCTGCTCAACCTCACCCCCGAGACGCTGTCGCGCATCTTCCGCGACCTTTCCGACACGGGCCTCATCGAGGTCCACGGCCGCAACATCCGGATTCCCGACATCGACAGGCTGCGCGAAGTCGATTTCTAGGAGGCCTCATGGAAAACAACGCCGCCGGCAACAACCGCCTCAAGAAGCTGCGCGCGCTGCGCCTGCCGAGGATCCCGCGCATCTCCTGGCGCGACCTCGCCGCCACCCTGGGCCCGGTGCTGCTGGCGAGCGCGGCGGCCATCGCCCTGGCGATCCACTACGTGCAGCCGGCTCCGCCGAGCACCATCGTCATCAGCACGGGGCCCGACGGCAGCGCCTTCCGCAGCACCGCGGAGAAGTACAAGAAGATCCTCGAGCGCAACGGCATCAAGCTCGAGATCCTGCCGTCGGAGGGCTCGCTCGACAATCTCAAGCGCGTCATGGATCCCGACGGCAAGGTCGACGTCGCCTTCGTGCAGGGCGGCGTCGCCACCGGCAGGGACATCAAGGGCGTCAGTTCGCTCGGCAGCGTCAGCTATGCGCCGGTGGCCATCTTCTACCGCAGCCGGCATCCGATCCATCGGCTGTCGGAGCTGGCGGGCCAGCGCATCGCCATCGGTCCCGACGGCAGCGGCAGCTATGCGCTGGCGCTCGCCATGCTGAAGGCCAACGAGATCGAACCGGGTGGCAAGACCAAACTGCTCGAACTGGGCGGCAAGGACGCGATGGATGCGCTGCTCGGCCACGATGCGGACGCGATCTTCCTGGCCGGCGATTCCGTGGCGCAGGGAAACATCCGCACCATGCTGCATACCAAGGGCGTGCGGATGTTCGAGTTCCCGCAGGCCGACGGCTACGTGCGCCGCTTCCGCTACCTCTCCAAGCTGGAAATCCCGGCCGGCGCCTTCGACCTCGGCGCCAACCTGCCGCACCATGCCATCCCGATGCTCGCGCCGACCGTCGAGCTGATCGCACGCGAAGACCTGCATCCGGCACTGTCGGACCTGATGATCGAGGCGGCGCGCGAGGTGCACGGCCGCTCGACGCTGCTGCAGAAGACGGGCGAATTCCCTGCGCCGCTCGAGCACGAGTACCCGATCAGCGCCGAAGCGCAGCGCTACTACAAGTCGGGCAAGAGCTTCGCCTACAAGCACCTGCCGTTCTGGCTGGCGAGCCTGGCCGACCGCGTCGTGGTCGTGCTGGTGCCGATCATCGTGGTGCTGATCCCCGGCCTGCGCCTGGTGCCGGTGGCCTACGGCTGGCGCATCCGCCAGCGGATCTACAAGCGCTACGGCGAGCTGATGGCGCTCGAGCGCGCCTCGCTCAGCCCCGTCACCGAGGACGAGCGGGCCGCGCTGCTGGCGCGCCTGGACGAGATCGAAAAGTCGACCATCGCCGGCAAGATCCCGGGCTCCTTCGCCGACGAGACCTATCTATTGCGCCAGCACATCAAGTTCGTGCGCGATCGCCTGCAGCAGGCGATCGCGACGGTGCCGCCCGATCAGGGCGCCGAGCGCTTGGCCGGATCGGCCATCGAGCCGACCAGCTGATTGAGGTTCTCGACGGTCAGCTTGTCGTCGTAGACGCCGGCACCGAGCTGGATGCCGCTCGAGAAGGCCATCTGCGCGGTCGCGACGTAGGTGAGCTTGCGCGACACCTTGCCGGCGCCCGGCTTGGTCCACACGTACTCGACCCAACCGCCGCGCCGCTCGCGCGCCGCCTTGCACATCTCCTTGAAGATGAACTTGCCGTTGTTGTCGGTGATCTGCATGATCGGTTGGCCGACCAGGTCGGGACGCATCGGATGCGCGACCATGCGATCGAGGCGGCAGTCGAAGGCGAACACGTAGCTGTCCTTCCAGGCGAAGGGGCCGTCCTTGCTGTTGAGCGCGGAGATGCCCGAGGCGCCCTTGTCCTGCAGGAACTTGGCGGCGGCCCAGACCTTGGTGATCGCTTCCTCGGGCGTGGCGGATTCCTGGGCGATCGAGACCGCAGAGAAGCCGCATAGCGCGGCGAGGAAAACGACGGCTTGCTTGCGAATGCTGTTCATGTGAGTTCTCCCTTGTCCGCTCAGATCCAGGCCTTGCCGACCGGCAGCACGTCGCGGCCGAAAACGTCGGCGAAGATGAGGTGCGCCATGATGTACCAGGCGCCCAGGGCGGTGACCATCAGCTCGTAGCCGGCGACCACGGTGAGTTCCGGAAAGCCGAAGTGCGCCAGGTCGAGCAGCACGAAGCCGATCAGCAGCAGGGTGAACACCGCCGCCAGCGCGGTGCTGATGCGCATCGAGCCGACCCACAGGATGGCGGTGAACAGCGTCCATGCCACCAGAAACCAGCCGACGTCGGTCTTGCTGGAGGTGTAGATGTTGAACTGGTTGCCGATCAGCAGCAGCGCCAGCGAAATCCAGAAGGCGCCATACGCCGTGAAGGCGCAGTAGCCGAAGTTGTTGCCGGTGCCCTTCTCCTGCAGCCCGGCGATCATCTGGGCCAGGCCGCCGAAGATCAGGCCCAGCCAGATCACCGGTCCGAGGCCCATCCAGCCCACGTTGTGGAACTGCAGGACCATCGTGGTCAAGCCGAATCCGGCAAGCCCGACGACCGCCGGGTTGCCCTGCTTCTGTTCTGCCATGCTGTTTCTCCCTCTAGCGATTTGTTTTGATTTGTCCGCCTTTCGCAATACCCACACGAAAGGCGCGGCCATAATATTCGCGTTGACGAGGAATAGGAAGTGCACCGCAGCAAGCGGCGCAACCTACGGAAAACAAAGGGAGAAACCGGTTTCCCGGTCAGGCGGCGATGCCGAGGTCCTCGGCGTAGCTGGCGCCGGGATAGTGGAAGGCGACCGGGCCGTCGGGCTGCGCGTGGATGAACTGGTGGACCGAGGGATCGGAGGAGTTCTCGAGCTCCTCGGGCGTTCCCGAGGCGACCACCACGCCGTTGTGGATGAAGTAGGCGTAATCAACGACCTTGAGCGTCTCGGAAACGTCGTAGGTGACGACGATGGAGGCGGCGCCGACGGCGTCGTTGAGCTTGCGGATCAGCTGCGCAATGACGTTGAGCGAGATCGGATCGAGGCCGGCGAAGGGCTCGTCGTACATGATGAGCATGGGGTCGAGCGCGATGGCGCGCGCCAGCGCAACGCGGCGCGACATGCCGCCCGAGAGCTCGCTCGGCATCAGCTCGGTGGAACCGCGCAGGCCGACCGACTGCAGCTTCATCAGCACGAGGTCGTAGATCATCTCCTCGGGCAGGTCGGTGAGTTCGCGCATCGGGAAGGCGACGTTCTCGAACACCGACAGGTCGGTGAACAGGCCGCCCGCCTGGAACATCATGCCCATGCAGCGGCGGATCTCGTAGAGCTCCTTGCTGTCGAGCTCGTGCACGACCTTGCCGTTGAAGCGCACCTGGCCGCGCTGCGGCCGCAGCTGTCCGCCGATCAACCGCAGCACCGTGCTCTTGCCGGCGCCGCTGACGCCCAGGATGCCGACGATCTGCCCTTTGTGCACGGTCAGGTCGATGCCCTTGAGCACCTGGTTGGGGCCGTAGGCGAAATGCAGGCCCTCGATCTCGATCAGCTTCTCGGCGGTCACGTCCGGCGGTTCCCGTGTTTTCGAAGGCCGTAATGATACCGCGGCCGTCACGCCTTGACGGGCGGCGTCTCGCGGTACTTGCTCTGGTTGGCGATCATCCAACCCGGATATTCGGGCGGCAGGCGGCTGACGTCGTCGAGCGCCGCCAGTTCGGCATCGCTCAGCGCCACCGCGACCGCGGCGATGTTGTCCTTCAGCTGCTCGACGGTCCTGGCGCCGAGGATCACCGACGATACCGCCGGCTGGGCCAGCAGCCAGGCCAGCGCGATCTGCGCCACCGAGATGCCGCGGCCCTCGGCCATCGGCCGCATGGCGTCGACGCAGTCGAAGGCGCGGCCCTTGTCGACCACCGGGAAATCGAAGCTGCTGCGGCGGGCGCCTTCGGGCCCCTTGCCGTCGCGTCCGAACTTGCCCGACAGCAGGCCGCCGGCGAGCGGGCTCCAGACCATGAGGCCCAATCCCTGGTCGTCGATCAGCGGGATGATCTCCCGCTCGAGGTCGCGCCCGGCGACCGTGTAGTAAGCCTGCACGCTGCAGAAGCGCGTCCAGCCGCGCACATCCGAGATCGCCAGCGCCTTCATGATCTGCCATGCCGCCAGGTTGCACAGGCCGAGGTAGCGGACGCGACCGCTGCGCACCAGGTCGTTCAGCGTTTCCAGCGTCTCCTCGATCGGGGTGAGGGGATCGACGCCGTGGATCTGGTAGAGGTCGATGTGGTCGAGCTGGAGGCGCCTCAGGCTGGCGTCGACCTCGTTCATGATGTGGTAGCGCGACTGGCCCCGCCCGTTCGGCGCCTCGTTCATGATGCCGGTGGACTTGGTCGCCACGACGAGCTCGTCGCGCGGCAGCCCGAGGTCCTTGAGCGCCTTTCCGAGCAACTGCTCCGATTGCCCCAGCGAATAAACGTTGGCGGTGTCGATGAAATTGATGCCGGCGTCGAAGGCGGTCTTCACCAACTCGCGCGCGCCGCCCGCATCGAGCCCGCCCATCACCTTCCAGAAGCCTCCGCTGCCGAAGGTCATGGTGCCGAGGCACATCTCCGAAACGTAGAGCCCCGTCGAGCCCAGCAGGCGGTACTTCATGGTGTAGCCTCCTTGTCGAAACTTGCAGCCTAGACCAGGCGTTCAGGCATTTACACCGTTTTTATCCGGGCCTTGCCACAATGAAGGCATCGGATTGGGATGGCGCCTTCATGAAGCCACTGCTCCAGACGCTCAACGGACTGTCCGCCGGCCGCAAGCTGGCCGTCGCGGCATTGATGTGCGGCGCCACGACGCTCGCCGCCGGCCCGCTGCACGACGTCCTCGACCTCGCCAACATCGTGATGCTGTTCCTGCTGACGGTGCTGTTGGCCGCCGCCGCGCTCGGGCGCGCCGCCGGCGTGCTCGCCGCCTTCCTCAGCGTGCTGCTGTTCGACGTCTTCTTCGTGCCGCCGCGCTTCTCGCTCGCCGTGCAGGACGCGCAATACCTCGTCACCTTCGCGGTCATGCTGGCGGTCGCGCTGATCACCGCGCACCTCGCCGCCGCGCTGCGGCGCGAGGCGCACGTCGCGGCCCGGCGCGAGGCGCAGACCCATGCGCTCTACGAACTGGCACGCGAACTGGCCGGCGCGCTGGACGGCGCGCAGGTCGACGAGATCACGCGGCGCTTCTTCCGCCAAGCCTTCGCCATCGACGCCCAATTGTTCCTGCCCGACACCGGCGGCGCGCTGGTCCCGGCGACGCCCGGCGCGCCGGCAGCCGAGCCGATACTCGCCAGGCTGGCCTTCGACAGCGCCATGACCATGAACGACGACGAGCACGCCGGCGGCCGCTACGCTGCGGCCTGGCTGCCGCTGAAGGCGCCGATGGGGGTGCGCGGGGTGCTGCGCGCGCGGCCGCTCGACACGGAAGCGGACACCCTGCACGCGCAGAAGACGCTGCTGGAGACCGCGGCCTCACTGGTCGCCATCGTCGTCGAGCGCCTCCACTACGTCGATGTCGCGCAGGAGTCCCAGGTCGAGACCGCCTCCGAGCGGCTGCGCAGCTCCATTCTTTCTGCGCTGTCGCACGACCTGCGCACACCGCTCACCGCGCTGGTGGGCCTGGCCGATTCGCTGGCGCTGCTCGAGCCGCCGCTGCCCGCGCCCGCGCTGGAGACCGCCGCGGCGCTGCGCGACCAGGCGGTGCGCATGCACGGCATGGTGGCCAACCTGCTCGACATGGCGCGGCTGCACGCCGGCCAGGTGGCGCTGCGGCGCGAATGGCAGCCCGTCGAGGAATCGCTCGGCGCGGCGCTCAACCTGCTGCGGCCCGCGCTCGGCGGCCGTCCGGTGCGCGTAAACCTCGAACCGGACCTGCCGCTGCTCGAACTCGACGCAGTGCTGATGGAGCGCGTCTTCTGCAACCTCGTCGAGAACGCCGCCAAGTACTCGCCGCCCGGAGCGCCGATCGACGTCGACGTCCGCCGCTGCGGCGACGAGGTAGTCGTCGCCGTCTGCGACCGCGGCCCCGGCTTCCCTGCGGACAAGTCGCGGCTGTTCTCGATGTTCGTGCGCAGCGACAACGCCAAGCCGGGCGTCGGCCTGGGACTCGCCATCAGCCGGGCCATCGTCGAGGCGCACGCCGGCACGATCGCCCCGGAGGACCGCGACGGCGGCGGCGCGCGGGTGGTCCTGACGCTGCCGGTCGGCACGCCGCCGGCCGTGGACGAGGAGCCCGCATGACGGCACGCGTGCTCATCGTCGAGGACGAGCGCGAGATCCGGCGCTTCGTGCGCGCCGCGCTCGAGCACGAGCAATGCGAGGTGTTCGAGGCCGCCGGCGTGCAGCAGGGCCTGGCCGAGGCGGGCACGCGTAAGCCGCACCTGGTGGTGCTCGATCTCGGCCTGCCGGACGGCGACGGCGTCGACTTCATCCGCGACCTGCGCGGCTGGTCGGACGCGCCGATCATCGTGCTGTCGGCGCGCAGCCAGGAGACCGACAAGATCGCCGCCCTCGACGCCGGCGCCGACGATTACCTGACCAAGCCCTTCGGGGTCGGCGAGCTGCAGGCCCGCGCCCGGGCGCTGCTGCGGCGGCAGGAACGCCGCGGCGACGCCGCCAGCCCGGAATTCGCCTTCGGCGACGTCAAGGTGGACTTCACGCGCCGGCAGGTGACCCGGGCCGGCCAGCCCGTGCATCTGACGCCCATCGAATACCGCCTGCTCTGCTTGCTGATCGCGCACAACGGCAAGGTGCTGACCCAGCGCCACCTGCTGCGCGAGGTCTGGGGTCCGGGCAGCGTCGAGCGCAGCCACTACGTTCGGGTCTATATTGGCCATCTGCGCCAGAAGCTCGAGGCCGACGCCACCCAACCGCGCCACCTGCTGACCGAAACAGGCGTAGGCTACCGGTTCCAGCCCTGAACGGAAGAACAACATGGCCCACGATCCAGACCGCTCTTCGCTGCGCACCCTGACGCTCGCCGCCCTCGGCGTGGTCTACGGCGACATCGGCACCAGCCCGCTGTACACCATCAAGGAAGTCTTCGCCAACGAGCACCACCCGGTGCCGATCACGCCCGAGAACGTGCTGGGCATCCTGTCGCTGATCGTCTGGTCGCTGATCATCGTCGTCACCGTCAAGTACGTGCTCTACATCATGCGCGCCGACAACGACGGCGAAGGCGGCCTGATGGCGCTGATGGCGCTGGCGCTGCGGCCGCTGACCGAAGGCAGCCGCATGCAGCGCTCCGTGATGGCCCTGGGCATCTTCGGCACCGCCCTGTTCTACGGCGACGGCGTCATCACGCCGGCGATCTCGGTGCTGTCCGCCGTGGAGGGGCTGCAGATCGCGGCGCCGGGGCTCGATGCCTACGTCATCCCGATCACCCTGGTCGTGCTGATCGCGCTGTTCGCCTTCCAGCGCCACGGCACCGCCGGCATCGGCGCCTTCTTCGGCCCGGTCATGCTGGTCTGGTTCGGCACGCTGGCCGTGCTGGGCGTGATCAGCATCGCCGAGCATCCCGAGGTGATCGCAGCGCTGCTGCCGACCCACGGGCTGGCCTTCCTCGCCGACAATCCGCTGCTCGGCTTCTTCTCGCTCGGCGCCGTCTTCCTCGCCGTGACGGGCGCCGAGGCGCTCTACGCCGACATGGGCCATTTCGGCCGCAAGCCGGTGCAGATCGCCTGGCTGGCCCTGGTGCTGCCGGCCCTGATCCTCAACTACTTCGGCCAGGGCGCCCTGCTGCTCTCCAACCCCGGCGCCATCGAGAATCCGTTCTACCGGCTGATGCCGGAATGGGGCCTCTACCCGCTGGTGGGGCTGGCCACCGCCGCGACGGTGATCGCCTCGCAGGCGGTCATCTCCGGCGCGTTCTCCATGACGCGCCAGGCGATCCAGCTCGGCTACCTGCCGCGCATGGAAATCCAGCACACCTCCGAATCGGAGATCGGCCAGATCTACCTGCCGGCGATCAACTGGATGCTGCTGGCGTCGGTGATCGCGCTGGTGCTCGGCTTCAAGACCTCCACCAACCTCGCGGCGGCCTACGGCATCGCCGTGTCGGGCATGATGATCATCACGGCGCTGCTCGCCTGGATCGTCGCACGCAAACTGTGGGGCTGGAGCCTGGCGGCCAGCGGCGCGCTCACCGCGGCCTTCCTGGTGGTCGATACTGCCTTCCTCGCCGCCAACACCATCAAGATCTCCGACGGCGGCTGGTTCCCGCTGGTGTTCGGCATGGCCGTGCTGACGATCATGATGACCTGGCGGCGCGGGCGCCGCCTGCTGCTCGACCGCGTGCGCGCCGATGCGCTGGCGCTCGAGCCCTTCATCGAGGACATGGTCGCCAACAAGGTGCCGCGTATCCGCGGCACGGCGGTGTTCATGACGCAGGACAAGGTCAACGTGCCCTTCGCGCTGCTGCACAGCCTCAAGCACTACGGCGTGCTGCATAAGCGCATCGTCTTCCTCACCGTGAGCATCCTCGACGTCGCGCGGGTGCCCGATTCGCAGCGCGTGGCGGTCGAGTCCTTCCCCGGCGAATTCTTCCGCGTCAAGGTCCAGTACGGCTTCATGGACCAGCCCGACCTGCCGGCGGCGCTCGAATGGTGCGCCGAGCAGGGTCTGCACTTCGACATGATGGAGACCACCTTCTTCCTCGGCCGCGAGACGGTCATCCCGACGCTCGGCGCCGAGATGGCGTACTGGCGCACGCTGCTGTTCGTCGCCCTGTTCCGCAACGCCGGCAGCGCCACCGCCTTCTTCAAGATTCCCTCGAACCGGGTCATCGAGCTGGGCACCCAGGTCGTGCTCTGAACTGCGCCGGAATTCCCCGCCTGCTCGGCGTTTCAAGCCCAGCCGCCACGCTGCCGTTAACTAGAATGAAAGCGTGGGGGTTGCCATGAACGAGCAAAGCCTGAAACTGATTCCGCTCCCGGATGCCCAGCCGTCCGCCTCCGGGAATCGCTATGTGATGGCGCACCTGGAGAGCGAAGCCGCCAGCCTGTTCGAGCCGCATTGGGACAAGCCGGTGCCCGACGGATTGCTGGCCGGGCTGACCGTCGAGGAGGCGATGGCGAAACTGACCGAAGAGCGCCTCGGCGAGATCTACGGAATTCACTAGCCGCCGTTTTGCAGTAAAAAGGCGGCATGGAAAAGCCGCACTGGCATAAGGTCCTGCTCGCCGCCCGGCAGTGGAAGAGCTATCCGCTCGTCGTCGGGCTGCTGGCCGTGGTGTCGTCGGGCACCGCCCTCTACCCGTTCATGCCCGTCCTGATCGCCGCGATCGCCTTGGCCCCTGCGCGCTGGCCCGTCATCTATCTCTCGTCCGTGCTGGGCTCGGCCGCGGGCGCCGGGCTGCTGGCCGCCGCGGTGCAGACGCTCGGCGACGGTTCCTTCGCCGCCGGCATGCAATGGATAGGCACGGCCGAGGGCTGGCTCGAGACCCGGACCCTGATCCGCGACTACGGCGACTATGCGATGGCGATCACCGCCGCGCTGCCGGTGCCGCAGGTGCCGGTGCTGGTCGCGCTGGCGCTGGCGAAGACTTCGCCGCTGACCATCGCCGCGGCGGTGCTGGTCGGCAAATGCGTCAAGTACGGCGCCTACGTACTGGGAACCGAGGCCGTCATCGGCCTGGTGCGCCGCGTGCGGCGGGCACTCGGCCGCGGCCGTTCAGGCAGCGGCGCCGAGCAGCGTTGACTGCGTCTCCCGTGCGGGAAGCGTGAACCAGATGCGGGCGCCGTCGTCGGGCGTGCCCTCCGCGCGCATGGTGCCGCCGGGGCGCTCGACGATGCGCCGCGCGATCGCCAGGCCCAGGCCGCTGCCCTCGAATTCGCTGGCGCTGTGCAGCCGCTGGAACACGCCGAAGAGCTTGTCCGCATAGCGCATGTCGAAGCCGGCGCCGTTGTCCTTGACGCAGTAGGTCACGACCTCGCCCGAGGTCTCCGCATCGATCTCGATCACCGCCGCCGCGCGCCGGGCGGTGAATTTGACGGCATTGCCGATCAGGTTGGCGAAGACCTGCCGCAGCATGGCGCGGTCGCCCCGGACCGCGGGCAAGGCGCCGAGCCGCAACTCGATGGCGCGCCCGGGGACGGCGCTGCGCGCTTCCTCGAACACCTCCCGCGCCAGCGCCTCCATGTCGACCGGGCCGGCCTCGATCTCGCGCCGCGACATGCGCGAGAACTCGAGGATGTCGTCGATCATGTCGCTCATGCGCGCGACATTGCGGCGGATGCCGTCGAGGTCGCGGCGCGCCTCCTCGCCCAGCGTCGCGTCGCACTCGTGCGACAGCAGTTGCGAGAAGCCGTCGAGCGCGCGCAGCGGCGCCCGCAGGTCGTGCGAGACGGAGTAGGAGAAGCTCTCCAGTTCCTGGTAGGCCTGCTGGAGCTGCGCGGTGCGTTCCTGGACGCGCTGCTCGAGCGCCTGGTTGAGCGCAAGCACTTCCGCTTCGCGCTCGCGCAACTGGTCGGTGGTCGCCTTGAGGCCCTTGAAGATGGGCGCGATGCGCTCGATGCCGAGCGCCATCAGCACGGAAATCGCCAGCGCAATCAACTCGACCGGCAGGTCCTGCCGCGCGGCGCTGCCCGAGGCGAGTATCTCGGCCAGGCTGATGCCGCGCCGGATCGCCATCAGGGTGATGGCAGCGGCGATCAGGCTCCAGGCCAGGCTGCGGCCGGTGACCTTGATGAGCCGCAGCGCAAAATACGCCGCCAGGAACTGCAGCAGCAGCGAAGCGGCGAGCACGAACGTGACGATCATGGGCGGGAAGTTCCGGGAGGCATGTGCCCATTCTCGTGCCATGCCCGGCGATTATCAAGATCGGCGAGGCAGCGTCGGACTATCGCTTCCCGGACGCCACGGTGTAGTGGATAGTCATGACGCGGACGCGGCCATCGCGGACCAGGAAGCTGTCTGCGCCGTCGTCCACCGAAGCGCCGCGCCCGCTGGCGGTCCATTCGAGAAACGCCAGTTCCCCCTGCACGGTGCGCTGCAGGTAGCGGTAGCGCGCCTCGGGCACCTGGCGGTCGAGCAGCGCCGCCGCCGCGCGGATGCCGTCGTGGCCCTCGAAGCGCCCGTAGGTGGTCAGCAGCACGCAGTCCGGCGCGAAATTCGCGGCGATATCGCCCTCGACGTCGCCGCGATCGGCGCGCGCCAGGTGGTCGTCGAAGACTTCGGCCGTGCTGCGCGGCCCAGTCTCAGCCGGCGGCATGCACGTGGATCTCGGGAATCCGGTCGTCGTAGAAGGCGACCCGGTCCTTCAGGTCGGCATGCTCGTCGTACGGGTCCTCGTAGGTCCACACCGCGTCCTCGTACTTCCTGCCGCCGAGCTTGATGTTGAAGTAGTGGGCGGTGCCCTTGAACGGGCATTGCGTCGTGGCGTCCGATCGCTCCAGCAACTCCATCCTGACGTCCGAGCGCGGGAAGTAGTAGCGCGTCGGATGCTGGTCCTCCTCCACGCGAACCACGTGGCGCGAATCGGCGACCTGCTGGCCGCCGATCTCGACGGTGAAGTGCTGGTCGGTTTCGGTGTCCTGGACCTTGTGTTCAGGCCATTTCTGATGGCCGGGCGATTTTCCCATGGCGGTCTCCTGCGGATGTCGGTGACGATCCGTGTTCGACTGCGGCGGCGCCATGCCGGTTCGGGCGATAATGCCGAGGTCCCATTCCAACCCGCGCGCGATGTCCCGGCAAACCTTCCACCTCGACAGGGAATTCGTCGAACTGCACGTCCTCCTCAAGCTGCTCGCGTTCGCGCCTTCGGGCGGCGCCGCGAAGGCGATGGTGGCAGCCGGGCTGGTCACGGTCGACGGCAAGGCGGAAACGCGCAAGGCGTGCAAGATCCGGGCGGGACAAGTGGTCGGCGTGGGAGACGACGAAATCGTCGTGGCCGGTTGATGGGCGCCGTGACGCGCGCGATTCGGGCCTTGAAGTCCGCCCTGATGAACTGATCGGCGCCGAGGATGGGACAGGCAGCGCGCCCAAAAGCGGACGCCGGCCCACGAAGGTCCATGGACCGCTTCGTGCCCATAGCCGACAGTCGAGTTTCTCCAAAGCAGCCGTTTAGCCAAACTGATTTCCGGGAATCTGATTTCTGCGAAGCGGACGTTCTTGTGGTTCGCGGTTACCGGCTGCACGATTAGTGATCATGCCAGCCGAAGCGCCACAAGGGCTGCAACAGCGTTCCCCCCCCTAACATCCGGAATGATGTCCAACTCGAGGACAGTGACCCCGACCAGGTCCAACTGATGGTCTTCCGTCTCACGTGGTGCGCCAAGGGGGCTGAAGTTCCACTGTTGCCGCAAGATATCCTGAAAAGTCCGCCCGCCATCCGGGGACCAGCGCAGCATGTATTGCTGGGTACGTTCCGCGTGGGGCTCCAAGAAGTCCAGCCAGATGCGCCGGAACTGCTGGGGGCGATCGAAGTAGAGCCGAAGGGTCTGTTTCCCCGGCACTGCAGCCCGCCATCCTCCCCTTGGGCCGTTCAGGAGTACCCCCTCGTTCAGGAGGGCCCCCTCGATGGGGTGCCCAACAGCCTCCGACGTGATTTCCACTTCCGCAAGGTCTTCAACGTTCAGCCAGTTGGCATCAGGAAACGCACACTCTTGCCGTTCGGGCATCGTTACTCGCTTGCGCATCTTGTCTTCTCCTTCCAAATCTGCAAAGGCCTTCTACGGATCGGCCGAAACCCATAGAGACGGGAACCACGCCGATCGACTCAGGTTTCTTCCGCCGCCGCTCGGTGACTTTTGGTGCCTGCCCCAATCTAATGGGCGATGGACGTGCAGTCATGCGCGGCGTCGAGTTGCAATGACGTTGTGAGCAAGAGCCCTCTCGAGGAGACCACCATGGCGCAACTGGAACTGACCGATCAGGAAAAGGAAACATTGGCTGAGGTTCTGAGAAGTCTTCTTTCCGAGCTTCGGAATGAGGTCAGCCATACGGATCGTCTGGCGTATCGAAACGACCTGAAGGCACAGGAGCGTTTGATCGAAGACATCCTGGCCAGGCTGACTGGCGCCTAGGTTCCGCAGGGTATTTCCGCTAGGCCAGGCTAGGCCGGAGGGGTACAGCCGCATGGCTTCGCTCGGTGTGAGACACGCACGCGGCACGGCACGTTCCCATGTCCATCGCAGCCTGGTCCTTGTTCGTTGGCATCCTGCTCATTTCGATGGTGTTGGGCGGTACGCTGCTTTCGCGTCTGCCCTTCAGCAGTGCCATGATCTATCTTGCCTTGGGCTACCTCCTCGGCCCCGGCGGGTTCGGGGTCATGGCGCCGGACCCGCTTCGCTACGCGGGTCTTCTGCAGTCTGTTGCCGAGATCGCATTGCTCATCTCGCTGTTCACGGTCGGCCTCAGGCTTGGCGTACCGATCGTCGACTACCGCTGGACCGTTCCGCTGCGTCTGGCTTTCCCCGTGATGGTCATCACCATCGGGCTCGTGGCCGCCGTGGGAATCTGGTGGCTGAATCTCTCTCCGGCGGCGGCGCTGCTGCTCGGAGGCATTCTCGCCCCCACCGACCCGGTATTGGCTTCCGGGGTCCAGGCCGAACCCGGCAACAGTCCCGACCGCGTGAGGTTCAGCCTCGCTGGCGAGGGCGCGTTGAACGACGGCTCGGCCTTTCCCTTTGTGTTGCTGGGACTGGGTCTCCTGGGGCTGCATGACCTCGGGACGAGCGGCTGGCGCTGGGGGGCCGTGGACCTGGTCTGGTCCACGACTGGCGGCCTGGCCATTGGTGCGCTGCTGGGTGCCTTGATCGGCCGGCTGGTGGTGTACATGCGCACGCGGCATCACAGCGCCGTCGGACTCGACGAGTTTCTCTCGCTGGGCCTCATTGCGACATCCTATGGTGCCGCGCAATTGTTGCTGGCGTCGGGATTTCTGGCGGTGTTCGCGGCCGGCCTGGCCTTGCATCGGGTGCGCGAACGGCCGCTTTCAGGCACGGCAGCGCACGATCCCACGCCCAATTCGCGCGGGCAGGACAGCGTCGATTGGGCCATACATTCGCACCATGCCAGTTCCGCGATGTCGCGAGCGGTTCGCGACTTCAATGAACGGCTGGAGAAAGTGGCGGAGTTGGCCATCGTGCTGATCGTCGGCGCCATGCTCCCCTACGCCACTGCATCGGCAAGCTTGGGGTGGTTCGTTCCCCTGCTGTTTCTGGTCCTGCGCCCGCTGGCCGTCGTTGCGGGCACGGCGGGCAAACCGCTGCCTGGACATCAGCGTGCGCTGATCGGCTGGTTTGGCATCCGCGGCATCGGCTCAGTGTTCTACCTGATGTTCGCGCTCAACCACGGCGTGTCCGGACAGGTGGCCCAGGAACTGATCGCGCTCACCCTGGCGACCGTGGCGGCCTCGATTCTCGCCCACGGCGCGTCGGTCCGGCCGCTGATGAGATGGTACGCGGGACGCAAGAGCCGGAAACCGTGACGCGAGCCCGGGTTGTCGGCGATCTGAAGGGGGCCCCTCCGAACGCTAGTCCGCAGGGACTGTCCTACTTGGTAAGCGAAGACGAAGGAGCTGCGACATGGCACATTCTCATACGAGGCTTTCCGCAGCGGGTATTGACTATGCCAACATGGTTGCACGGCTCTCAGAGAGTGCCGAAGTACGCCGCGGCGACCCTCAGGTCGAAGACGCAATACGGCAGATCGAGGACTTGGGGGTGTCGTTCGATGGACACCAATACAGATATCGGGGCTACTCGTACGACTTGCTCAAGGATGCGGTCAGCTATGCGTTGCTGGACAGGGCGAGGTCCGAGCATCCGGGAGAAAGCGCCAAGGAGTGGCTGGATCCTGATAGCCCAACGGCTGCCGACGAAGAGTCGATGAGGAAACTCCACGTCACCTTCGATGGCCACCGCTATCATTTCGCCGGGTATCGCTACGATCGGCTCGCCGATGCTTGCAGGTACGCGGAATTGAAGCAGAAGCACTAGCTTCCATCCGGCTACAACACGTAATGCAGGATCGCAACGTAATGGGTGGCGCTGCCGGCCATGACGAAGAGGTGCCAAACGCTGTGGGCGTACCTGAAGCGGCCGTCCAGCGCAAAGAACACGACGCCCACCGTGTAGACCAGTCCGCCGGCGACAAGCCGGGCGAAACCGGCGGACCCGAGCGCCTGTAGCAACGGAACAAGCGCCAGCAGAGCCATCCAGCCCATCACGAGGTAGATCGCCACCGACAATATTCGCCGTCCATTCCTGGGCCTCATGTCCTGCCAGCTGCCGAGCGCGGCGAGGCCCCGCTCGATCCCGAACAGCGACCAGCCCCAGGGGCCGCGCAGCGTGACCAGGCAGAACGGGGTGTAGCTGCCGGCGATGAGCAGATAGATGCTGTGGTGGTCCAGCTTGCGCAGGATGTCCTTGGTGCGCCCGCCAAGGCTATGGTGGTGGTAAAGGGCCGAGAAGCTGTAAAGCAGCACCAGCGTGGCGCCGTAGATCGACACGCTCGCCACCCGCCACGGATCGCCGGCCATCGTCGCCAGCGCAATGAGCACGACCGTTCCGGCGAGCGCCAGCGCGGACCCGATGAAATGCGTCAGGGCGTTGAATCTTTCCGGGTGCATGGAAACGGACTTCCGGGGCGGGATGGCGTCAGCCGGCAGTCGGCTCCTGGATGCGGGCAGTCCATTTGCGCGTCAGGTTGAACCCCACCGCCAGGAGCATCGGTCCGATGAAGATGCCGACGAAGCCGAAGGCAAGCACGCCTCCCAGCGCGCCGAGAAAGACAAGCAGGAACGGCAGGCTGCTGCCGCGGCTCATCAGGAGCGGCTTCAGCAAGTTGTCCGCGCCGCTGACGAGAACCAGGCCCCATAGCAGCATGAAGACACCCCATGCCGTTGCGCCCTGGTGGAACAGCCAGAGCGCGGCGCCGCCCCAAATCAGCGGCGGACCGACGGGCGCCACGGAGAGCAGGACCGTGGCGACGGCCAGCGGCAGCACCGCCGGCACGCCGGCGATGGCAAGCCCGATGGCCATGGCGACGGCCTGCACCAAGGCCGTGCCGAGCAGGCCGTAAGCGACGCTTCGCACGGTGTCGGTGATGGTGGCCAGCAGGCCGGGGGCGTCGCTCCCGGCAATTCGGGCCATCGCCGTTTCGAGCGATCTCATCAGCGCCTCGCCGTCCCGGTAGAAGAAGAAGCTGATGAAGACCGCCAGGCTCATCACGATGACGCCGTTGCCGAGCACCGTTCCACCCGCCAGCAGGACGCTCTTGGCCGGTTCGAGGAAGCGGCCGGCCAAGGCGACCAGTGCGTCGCGGCTGGCGAAGGTGTGGCGCCAATATTCCTCGATGGCCGCACCCACCCACGGCAATTTGATCAGCCACGTCGGCGGTTCCGGAGGGCCTGCCGCCAGGGCCGTCCCGGCCTCCGCGTAGGCGTCGGCGACGTCCGCAGCGAGGCTGTACGCCACCAATGCCAGCGGCAGCACGACCATCACCAGCAGCGACAGCGTCATGACCATGGCCGCCAGACCGCGCCGCCCCTTCAGCCTGCCCAGCAACCAGGTATATAGCGGCCATGTGGACACGCAGACCACCGCGGCAAACAAGATTGCGGTCAGGAAGGGTCGCAGCACCAGCCAGCAGCCCGCCGCCAGCATGACCACGGCGACGAGCCACGCGAAAGCATCGAATCGTCTTTCCACGCCTCACCGGTCGAATCTGGCCGTTCGAAAGAGGGAGTCCCGATTCTCCGCCTCGCGCTGCCCACCGGCTTCGACCGCACGCACACCGATCGGACTATGTGCCGCTCAAACCGAGGAATGTGTCGCAACGGGCCGCTTCGGCCCCGGCACACCAACTCAACGACGCCGACGCTTGGGCTTGGCCTTTGGCGATGCCGGTACATTGGCATGGAACAGCGCCTTCAGGTTGTCGTTGGTGGCTTTGGTCACCGCCGCATGGATTTGGCGCTTGGCCTGCGCAGTCGCGGCGGCGCGCATCGTACCGACCATCCAGTTTGCGCCGCTCAGCCACATGCTCAGGACCGGGTTCTTCTTCAGCCAGGGATTCGCCATGCCGGTTCAACCAGGGATAAAGCATTGTGAGTCCCGCGCGACCGGAAGATTCCCGCCGGCCGGCGCGCTCGCGCAGTCGCGAGCGCGGGCATGGCGCCTTACTCTGCGATTCCCGTCGCCTTGTAGTAGGCCGCCGCACCGTTGGCCCTGACGAATATGGCCTTGGCCGCAGCCTCATAGGGCATCAGATGCGCGGGAATGGCAATGGGGCAATAGCCATGGACCGGGATGGTTTTGGATTCGCCTGCCGCAATTGGGGCGGGGCGGAAAGGGGATCGTCCTGCTCTGTTCATCAAAATTCTCCTCGCTACTTGTGAGCAGAGTCGGGGCTGCCACTCGAAGCAGGATGGACTGATTGGGGCGGCAGCGCCAGTGATTTAAATATATAAATGCCTTGACATTGAGGATACAGTTCGCGGTATTGGAATGCGACGGTGCCAAGGTGCCTCAATTCGACAGACGAGCTCCCGCGATGGCACATCTTCCCGACATTGGCTCGCCGACATTGCGGCGCTTATTGGTGCTCGCACGCGATCTCCTCCAAGCTCACGACCGCGCGTCGATCCCTTATCTGGTGGGTCCTGCCATGAGGGAGATAATGGCCGCGGACGAGGCGTTGTTGTTGCTCCGTGCCGGGGGAAAAGAGGACATCACGGAATTCGATCGTGACGGCCGGTTGCAACCGGGCCGCGCCAAAGCAGGTCTCGATCGGTATGCCCGGAAAGCGCTGCAGGAACGCACACCGATCGTGCTGCCCGTCGTGCGAATGCCACCAGACGGGGTTCCCGATGGTCACGACCCAATGAGTATCCTGGCGTTCCCGTTTCCGCCGATCGAGCCCGTCGGGGTTCTCGCCGCCGTCTGGTTCAGGCGATCGGGAGACGATTTTGCCCGTCCGATTGCCGCTCTTCACCACATCGGCGAACTCACCGCGGCCGCCTTGGGGAATGTCGTCCTCCGCGACCAACTTGAAGCGCATGTCATCGCGCGATCGGAGGAAATCGCCCAAGTCGCCCGCGAGCATGCCGAAGAACTCGGGCGGCGCGACAGTATCGAGGACGAGCTACAACACATTGCGAATACCGACGTGATGACCGGCATGTTGAATCGCCGCGGATTCTTTCTCAAGGCCGAATGGAGTCTCAAGGTCGCACGCCGCCGCGGGATTCCGAGCGCCTTGATCTTCGCCGACATAGACAGGCTGAAATCCGTCAATGACACGTTGGGTCACGACGTGGGCGATCATTTGATCCAGGACGGGGCCACCATCCTCCATGGATCGTTCCGGGACAGCGATGTCGTCGCCCGCCTGGGGGGCGACGAGTTCGCCGCCTTCGCGCTCGACGCGCCGCAGCCGGAAGCGATACTGGCGCGCATCCGGAAGAATATCGACGACTTTCATCAGCGTCTCGCCCGGCCATACCGCGTCTCGTTCAGCACCGGGATCATCGCCTGCGATCCGTCCTCCGATCTCACCCTCGCCGATTACCTTTCGCAGGCTGACCAGCAGATGTACGAGCAGAAGCGGTCCCGCCAGGACCATTGAGTTCGTTTTCGTCCGCCAACTGGCTGCCAAGTCCGGCGACGCGCCGGAATGCCTCCGCCAGTCGCACCAATTCGGTTTCGCAATCGGCGATCAAGGCCGCAACACGGTCTTTACCGAGATCCTTGCGAATGCCGCCCTCGATTTCGCCGGCCAGCGACGCGATGCGCTCGGCGCCCAGCAGCGCCGCAATACCCTTCAGGTCGTGGGCCAGGGTTGCCGCCGACTCGTTCGCACCCGCAGCCAGCCTCTCGCGCAGTTGCGTCCCCGTGGCGCTGTGCATCTGGATGAAGCGCTCCAGTTGGGTGCAGTAAGCGGCCAGCCCTTCCGGCGACCGGCGCCAATTTGCAGGCACGGTCAGCCCCGGAATCTTCGAACTCAATTCGTCCTCGCATAACGGCGACTCGCTGTCGACTGCGGCCAGCCCCGGCATCCATTGGCCGAGAGCGGCAGCCAGACTGGCTGGCGTCACCGGCTTGCTCAAGTGCCCATTCATCCCTGCATCGAGACAGCGCTGGCGATCTTCGACGAAGGCATTCGCGGTCACGGCGATGATGGGCGTGTCGCGGTGGATGGGAATCTCGCGGATGGCGCGCGTGGCCGCCAGCCCATTCATCCTCGGCATCTGCATGTCCATCAGGATGACGTCGTAGCCGTGCTCCCGCGCGCAGGCGACCGCCTCCGTCCCATCCGAGGCGACATCGACAAGGCAGCCCAGGTCTTCGAGCATCTCGAAGAGGATGTCCTGGGCGAGCGGATGGTCCTCCACCAGCAAAACGCGTCCGCCATGAAACGAGGGCGAGGCCGGAAACGCGGCCCTTCGCTCGTGGAAGCGTTCGCTGGCTCGCGGCAGGACCAGCGTGAAGCTGAAGGTGCTGCCCTGCCCCGGCTCGCTTGCCACGCCGATGCTGCCCCCCATCAGGCTCACCAGGTGCTGGCTGATGGCGAGCCCCAGGCCGGTTCCCTCGTGTTGGCGCGTAGGAGAACTGTCGGCCTGCGAAAACGCGTGGAACAGCCTGGCCTGTTCCGCCGTGGAAATGCCGATGCCGGTGTCCGTCACGGCGAACCGCAGCGTGACGCAGTCGCCGTCCTCCGCGAGAACGCCGATGCTTACGCGCACCTCGCCCGCGTCGGTGAACTTGACGGCGTTTCCGCATAGGTTGATGAGCACCTGAGCGAGACGCAAAGGGTCCCCGGTCAGCGCCAGTCGGCTCGCCCTCGGATCGAGTTCTACCGACAGCGACAAGCCTTTCTCGCGGGCGCGACTCTCGACCATGCGGACGACCGTGTTCACCGCCGAGCCGAGCATGAAATCCGTCTTGTCGAGCACGAATCGCCGCGCCTCGATCTTGGTCAGATCAAGAACGTCGTTGATGACGGCCAGCAGATGGTCGGATGTGCGGAACAGCTGATCCACGCGCTCCTGTTGTGCCGACTCGACCAGGTCGCGCCGCAGGAGATGAGCGAGGCCGATGATGACATGCAGGGGCGTGCGCATCTCGTGGCTCATCGTGGCGAGGAACGTCGACTTCGCCCGACTGGACTGGTCGGCAGCCTCCCGGGCTTCCACCAGGTCCCGCTCAGCCGCTTTTCGCGGCGTGATGTCCGTCAGCGCCATGCGTATCTCAGGCGCCCCATCCGCTTCCGCGCCGGTAGGGGCACGATGACGAACGCAGTCGATCTGCGCGTTGAACGCCGTGCCGTCACCGCGTCGTAGTGCAAGCTCCGCCGTGTCCTGCTCGCGACCTCCTCTCAGGCCGGACCAATGACGGTACCAGCGGTCCCGGTCTTCGGGAGCGACGAAGGAAGCGAAGCGTCTGCCGACGAGTTTCTCGCGCGGCATGCGCAACTGGGCGGCGCCGGTCAGATTGATTCTTGAGATGAATCCCTCGGCGGTCAGGGTGAGATAGCCGACGGGCGCAAAGTCGTAGAGGTCCGTGTAGGCGTCGCGGGATTCCTCCAGCGCAGCCTGCGATTGCCGCAGACTCTCGTTCTGCATTTCCAGCTCGATCTGATGCACTTGCAACTCGTGCAGCAGTTCCGCCGCGGTCCGCGGCGG
>DASVZI010000069.1:0-20591 GCA_036391735.1 Rhodocyclaceae bacterium | reverse complement strand
TGGGGTCCGACTACAGCGGACAGCACGCCACTTCGCAGTTCGAGGCCCTTTGCTTCTTGTTGGTAGACGCTGATAGGAGCGGCTCCTGGTTAGATGCACAGAAATCGTTACGAAAGCAATTCTTACCGGATGGCCGCCGTCTTTCTTACAAGGCACTGAATGATCGACATAGGAATGCGGCGCTTCCACGCTTTCTTGACGCCACAAATCTATTGTCCGGTCTCCTGGTAGTCGTCTTAGTGGACAAGAGAATTGAGACCCTGTTCAAGCCGTCGGGGCGAATCGAATCGTCTGATCCTGAAATTCCGTCACTCGCCCATTGGGCGCCGCAGGTTGTCGAGAAATTACTCCGGATTTGCCACCTTGCGTCCCTCTTCCTGGCTGGCATATCTGGCGCAAACCAAGACGTTCTTTGGATAACTGATCAAGACGACATTGCGGCCAACGTCGAAAGACACCGTGAATTGGTTTCGACCTTTGGACGTATCAGCAGTCATTACTTGTCTCACACCCTTGGCCACCTTCGAATAGCCACCACAGCTGCCGATACGGGAAAACGGGATATAGAGGATTTCGTTGCAATCGCCGATCTTGCAGCCGGCGCTATATGCGAGACGCTCAATACGTATCACCGTCTGGGCATACCGCCAGCACCGGGAGTCACGTTGCCTATTCCCAGCGGCATTGAAACCAAGGTACTTCGGCTAATGAATTGGTTTTCTGACTCTCGCAGTTCTCTTAAGCGATTGGTGCTTGCGTTCGAACCTCTTGCCGGTTCAACCCGCCTGCGGGTTCGACATTACTCATTCAAGGGAACCATTGATGCCATGGTTTGACCCCTCGTTGCCTAGCACCACAAGCCGCGCCAGGCTCCCGAACTCAGAGTTGGACGTCGCACCCGGTGTCCGCGCTACCCGGCAAAGACGGTCTTTCGTTACTGAGCATTTCATTTGACGGGATTCGAATATGCCATTTCCAATTCCAGATGCGTGGAACCGTGACACCGCAGATGCCGAGCGCGACGAGACAAAGCGGAAGGAGAGTCCATGCTCGTTCTTCTTCTCGCAGGGCCGCGCTCTCGTTCTTGCGGCGAACTATTTCTCGGATGATCGCCTAGGTGAGCAGGCGCGTGGCGGAGTCGCCTTGAAGCATCGACATCGCATTCATTTAGCACTGTTTGGTCAACTCCTCGCGGCGTTTGAATACATGCTAAAGGACTTCATCGCCAAGGTCGTCGACACCACTGCTGTATTTGACGAGAAAATTTATAAGGCCAAATGGATAGAGGTCAATGCTGGGAACGTCCTGGCATCACGAGCAGTGGCGGCCACCCCGGGCTCTATTCTTATTCACCCTACGCTTGGGTGGCACTATCCCGAGTCCGTCAACGCTCGTTACCAGGAATTGTTCTCCCATCAGCCCATAGGGGCTAATGAAATTGCATCCCTAAATAGGCTTTGGATACTTCGCCACTCTGTTGCGCACAACGCTGGCTTCGTAATCCACCACGATGCATCCAGAATCGGCAACTCTGCCCTAGCAGAGAAAGTTGCCAATATTAATAGCAGCTTCATTTCGGAAAGCTTCGACTTTCTGTGTCCAATCGCAGAACGGATCGCAACGGTTATCGGAGACAAGGTCTTGCTGCAATGGCTTGCCTCAGTGAAGCCTCTGGCGGCCGATTTTGCGCGGGACGAAGAAATCTACCTTCGGATGAAGAGGCTCGCGAGCTATGTTGCGAGCAGAACGAGAGACCTTCCCACGTATGTTGTCGCTGACTACAACGCCGATATGGCTCGTGCATAGCCGCAACACGACTTTTACCGATCGCCCTCGCGTCGTGTTAGCCCTTTAGCGCATCCTTTGTCATTGGAAGTATGCCCTATATGCCCTATATCGGCCATTCCCCGACGGCACCACGAGACCAAAGCGGCTCCAATCCTTGGTGACGAACACCAAGAACAAAGCCCGGCGTATGCCGGGCTTTGTTTTTCATTTTGCCATTTGTCTGAAAGACCGGTGTTACAGACTTTCTTTTGGTGTTACGGACTTTCTTTTCGGGATCATCAGCATCACCACAGCGTCTCGCGCTCCGGCGATGCCGTGATGTTGTGGATGCTGAGGTCGGCGCCGTTGAATTCCTGCTCGGTGTCGAGGCGGATGCCGACGAACTTCTTGAGCAGGCCGTAGACGATGTAGCCGCCGACGAAGGCGATCACCACGCCCATCAGCGTGCCGATCAGCTGCGACATGAAGCTCACGCCGCCCATGCCGCCTAGCGCCTTGGCGCCGAAGACGCCCGCGAGGATGCCGCCCATGGCGCCGCACAGCCCGTGCAGCGGCCAGACGCCGAGCACGTCGTCGATCTTCCAGCGGTTCTGCGTGACGGTGAACATGTAGACGAACATCGCGCCTGCCGCGGCGCCGGTGGCCAGTGCGCCGAGCGGATGCATGAGGTCGGAGCCGGCGCAGATGGCGACCAGGCCGGCCAGCGGACCGTTATGGATGAAGCCCGGGTCGTTCCTGCCGGCGGCGAGTGCGGCCAGCGTGCCGCCGACCATGGCCATCAGCGAGTTCATGGCGACGAGGCCGGAGACCTTGTCGATGGTCTGCGCGCTCATCACGTTGAAGCCGAACCAGCCGACGGTGAGAATCCACGCGCCCAGGGCCAGGAAGGGAATGCTGGAGGGCGGATGCGCGCCGGCGATGCCGCCGTCCTTGTGGTAGCGGCCGTGGCGGGCGCCGAGCATCAGCACCGCCGCCAGGCCGATCCAGCCGCCCACGGCATGCACGACGACCGAGCCCGCGAAGTCGTGGAACTCCTCGCCGAAGCTCGCCTTCAACCAAGCCTGGATGCCGAAGGCCTGGTTCCAGGCGATGCCCTCGAAGAACGGATAGACGAAGCCGACCAGCATGAAGGTGGCGGCGAGCTGCGGATAGAACTTGGCGCGCTCTGCGATGCCGCCCGAAACGATGGCGGGAATGGCCGCGGCGAAGGTCAGCAGGAAGAAGAACTTGACCATCTCGTAGCCGCTCTTCTGCGACAGCACCTCGGCGCCGGAGAAGAAGTTCACGCCGTAGGCGATGCTGTAGCCGATGAAGAAGTACGCCAGCGTCGACACCGAGAAGTCGACCAGGATCTTCACCAGCGCATTGATCTGGTTCTTCTTGCGAACGGTGCCGAGTTCGAGGAAGGCGAAGCCGGCGTGCATCGCCAAAATCATGATGGCGCCGAGCAGGATGAACAGCACGTCGGCGGATGTCTTCAAATTCTCCATTCTGGGGCTCCCTAAGCACTAACCGGGAGCCAAGAGCAACAACCATTCCCGCGACCACCGCGTATACGATTCAAAGGCTTACTAAAGTCATGCCCTCGGTTGGATCATGGCATGCACCAGCGTCGTGCGGCCGGCGCACCAAGAACGGGCCAGAAGTCAGGAACGAATCGCTTGGGAATCATTTTGGTGCATAGCCGTCCGGCATGAGCACCCACATCCGCCCCTGCTGCCGCATCTTTCCGGCGGACGCGCCCGCCTCCTGCCCGCTGCCCCAGAAGAAGTCGGCACGCACGACGCCCCGGATCGCACCGCCCGTGTCCTGGGCGACCATCAGGCGCTGCATCGGCCGATCCTCGTTCGGCCACGTCGTGGCGAGCCAGACCGGCGCGCCGAGCGGCACGCTGCGCGGATCGACGGCAATGCTCCGTCCCGGCGTCAGCGGGAGCCCCAAGGCGCCCGGCGGGCCGTCGCCTTCGACCGGCATTTCGCGGAAGAACACCAGGCTCGGATTCGCGTTCATCAATTCCTGCACGCGATCCGGATGGCGGCTCGCCCAGTTCTTGATCGATTGCATCGACGCCTGGTCGGCGCTCATTTCGCCGTGGTCCACCAGCCAGCGGCCGATCGCCCGATACGGGTGGCCGTTCTGGTCGGCGTAGCCGAGGCGCACGCGCGAACCGTCGTCGAGCTGGACCTGGCCCGATCCCTGGATCTGCATGAAGAACAAGTCGAGGGCATCGTCGAGCCAGAGCAGCGCCTGCGGCGAGCGCTGCGCTTCCTGCTGGCTCCATTCGGCGCGCGACCAGTAGGGCACCAGGCGGCGTCCCTCGACGCGCCCGCGCAGCCGCATGTGCTTGAGCTCCGGATAGAGCTCGCCGAGTTCGACGTCGATGAGGTCGTCGGGCGGCGGAAACGCCGGATAGACGAAGGGCTTGCCGCGCTTGCGGCTGCCGCGCAGCACCGGCTCGTAGTAGCCGGTGATGAGGCCGTTGCGGCTGCCGTCGGCGTTGACCAGCTGCCAGGGTCGCAGGCGGGACTCGAACCAGGCGCGCAGCTGCACGGCGTCCGAGGTGTCGACGCTGCGTGCGTCGGCGCAGACCGGGCGCCACAAGGCCTGCCGTTCCAGGCTGCGGCATGAGTTGCGGAACGCCTGGAAGGACGCCGCGAGATCGTCGCCGCTCCAGCCGGGCAGATCGCTCCAGGCGGCCGGCTGCAAGGGCTTCTCGGCGGGCGGCTTGATCTCCGCGCCGGGGCAGGGACAGGTGGCGGCCGGCCCGGGGGCCTGGGTGGCGCAGGCGGCGAGCAGCAGCGCGGCGAGGGAAGCGAGGAATGGGCGCAGCATGAATCTGATACATTTCCGGGATTGTGAGCGAGCAAAGCTTAACCGAGAACCGACATGTGGGCGTGGCTGCTGGAACTGGGGATCCCGCTGATCCTGCTGCTGATCCTGTGGCGGGTCTGGCCCAAGGACGGCAAGAACGATGAATGATCTGACCCGCCTGATCGAGCGCGCCGAGCGCGTACTGGAGCGGCTCGAAGCGGCATTGCCCGCCGCGGCGACGCCGCCCGACTGGAAGGCGCTGGCCTACCGCTGGCGCCGCCGCAACGGTCGCGGCCATCTCGAGGCCGTGCACCACCCGCATCGCATTCGCCTCGCCGACCTCGTCGGCATCGACGAGCAGAAGCGCCGGCTCGACCAGAACACGCGGCAGTTCGTGCAGGGCCGCAGCGCCAACAATGTCCTGCTGACCGGTGCGCGCGGCACCGGCAAGTCGTCGCTGGTCAAGGGCGCACTCAACAAGTTCGCTTCCAAGGGACTGCGGCTGATCGAAGTCGACCGCAACGACCTGGTCGACCTGCCCGAGATCGTCGACCTGGTGGCGACGCGGCCCGAGCGCTTCATCATCTTCTGCGACGATCTTTCCTTCGAGGCCTCGGAGCCCGGCTACAAGGCGCTCAAGTCCGCCCTCGACGGCTCCATCGCCGGCACGCCGGACAACCTGCTGATCTACGCCACGTCCAACCGGCGCCACCTGATGCCGGAGTTCATGGGCGAGAACCTCGAGGTGCAGCGCGGCGACGGCGGCGAGATCCATCCCGGCGAGACCACCGAGGAGAAGGTGTCCCTGTCCGAGCGCTTCGGCCTCTGGCTGTCCTTCTATCCTTTCGACCAGGACCTCTACCTCGCGATCTGCAGCCATTGGCTGCAGGAGTACGGACTCACCGCGGCGCAAACGGAGGCGGCGCGCCAGGAGGCCCTGCAATGGGCGCTGATGCGCGGCGCGCGCAGCGGCCGCATAGCCTGGCAGTTCGCCCGCGACTATGCAGGACGCTCGGCGAGAAGGAAGTGACGCACCCCAAGTATCCCGGCCTCACGGAAGTCGCCGCCGCCGTCATCGTTCGGTCCGACGGATGCTTTCTCCTCGGCCAGCGCGCTCCCGACACCTTCTATCCCGGCTATTGGGAATTTCCCGGCGGCAAGGTCGAGGCCGGGGAGACGCCGCGCGACGCGCTGGTGCGCGAGCTCTACGAGGAACTCGAGATCGAGGTGCTCGAGGCGTCGCCGTGGATCCTGCGCGAGCACATCTACGAGCACGCCCACGTGCGGTTGCACTTCTTCCGCGTCACGGCCTGGCGCGGCGAACTCAAGGACCATGTGCACACGGCCTTGTCGTGGCAGCGCGCCGAAGCGCTCGATGTCGCGCCGATGCTGCCCGCCAACGCGCCGGTGCTGGCGGCGCTGCGCCTGCCGGATTTCTATGCGATCACCCATGCCGCCGAGATCGGCGTCGAGGTCCAACTGACACGGCTGCGCGAGGCGCTGGCGAAGGGATTGCGGCTGGTGCAGTTGCGCGAACCCGGGCTGCCGCCCCCGGCGCGCGAGGCCTTCTGCCGCGAAGCGGTGCGGCTCTGCCATGAGGCAGATGCCCGGGCGCTGGTGAACGCCGATGCGAAGCTCGCCCGCGCCGTGGCGGCCGATGGCCTTCACCTCCCTGCCGCACAATTGATGGCGCTCTCCGCGCGGCCCGACTTTCCGCTGGTCGCCGCATCCTGTCACACGCGCGAGGAACTGCTGCGCGCCGCGCAGCTGCAGTTCGATTTCGCGGTGCTCGGTCCGGTCGCGCCGACCGCGAGCCATCCGGGCAAGCCGAGCCTCGGCTGGCCGGCCTTCGCCGAATCCGTCGCGGAGTTGCCGTTGCCGGTCTACGCCCTTGGCGGGCTGTCGCAGCAAGACATGAAGGCGGCGCAGCAGGCGGGCGCCCATGGCGTCGCGGCCATTCGCGCCGCCTGGTCCTGCGGCTGACGGGCTCCTAGCCGTCCTGGCCCGGCGCGGTATCCGGCTGCTCGGGCTCCTCGACCACCGGCACGCGATACTCGCCGGCCGCCCAGGCACCGAGATCGATCTTGCGGCAGCGTTCCGAGCAGAAGGGCCGCCAGCGGCTTTCCGGCACCCAGGGGACGGCCTTGCCGCAACGCGGGCACGCGACGACGGTGGGCGGGCGCTTCTCGGTCATGGCTAGAACGTGATGTCGCGCTTGGCGAAGGCGCGCGTGAGTATGGATCGCCCGTTGCCCTTGAAGTTCAGGAACTCGATGCCGAGGCGGAACTTCTGCACGCCACCGCAGGCGAGCACCGTATAGACGATGCGGCCGCGCGCCTCCACGATCTTGCGCTTGCCGGTCGGATTCTCGGCGGGCAGGGAGATCAGCACCGACACCGGGTGCTCGGAGTAGACGTTGAACTCGGTGAGGATCGCGCAGCCGCCGGCGGAGATGTCGTTGGTGATGCCGTGATAGGTGTCCTGCTGCTCGGTCGCCTCGAAGACGACCGCGACTTCCCATTGATAGGGGTAGCGCTTTTCCTTGCGGTGCTCGTTGCCCGTCATGCGCCCGGGACGGCTACAGGTTGCAGAAGGTCAGTTCGAAGGGAACGTCCACTTCCGCCTGCTTCGGCCGCATGCCGGTATCGGGTGTGAGGAAGCGGATGTTTAGCGCGTACTTGTTGGCGCCGATTTCGGGCACGTAGGGATCGGTGCGCCGCACGCGCAGGCGGATCATCTGCGAGATGCGCCCGGCGAGCATCAACTGGTAGCCGCCCGCCGCCGCCACCTTCTGCTCGGGCCGCCCGGACGCGCGCAGAAGACGCAGCACGATGGCCGAGCCGGCGCGGATCGGCAGCATCGGGTTGAGCCAGGCGCCGAGATCGTCGCGCCGCTGGGCGGCATCGCGGTTCAGCCAGAAATGGTAGGAGGGCAGGTCGAACTCGCAGACGCCGCCGGGAATGCCGATGCGGTTCTTGATGCTCATCAGCCACTCGTTCTCGCGCAGGTAGTGGCCGATCTTTCCCTGCATGGCGAGCATCGCCGCGGAGGCGTGCTCGATCTCGTAGAGCGCGCCGGACAGCGCTTCCTCGGAGATTTCCGGGTTGTTGCGGAAGGACAGCAGGATCTGGCGCTGGCGCTCGAGTTCCTGGACGAGGTCGAACTTGAGATCGGCGCGGGCCGCCACTTCGAGGATTTCGAACAGCGTCACCAGCGCGACGTGATGCTCGTATGCATCCTCCGCACCGATGAAATGCGCGATCTTGTCGAATAGGTCCTCAAGGCGCAGCAAGGTGCGGATGCGCTCGCTGAGAGGGTACTCGTAGGTAATCACGCGCCGGCCCGATCGGAAATGGGGGCAATTCTGACCGATTCGGCCGAAAAGCTCAACTTTCGGCGGATACCGACGCCAGCCCGAGATAGCGGCCGTGCAGGGCTTCCACCTGGCGCCGGAGGTCCGCCAGGCTGCCGGCGTTGTCGATGACGTCGTCCGCCATGGCGAGGCGCGCCACCCGGCTCGCCTGGGCCGCCAGGATCGCCAGCACCTCCTCGCGCGGCAGTCCGCTGCGCGCCATGACGCGGTCGATCTGCACTTCCTCGGGGCAATCGACCACGGCGACGCGCGACAGGATCTCCCGGTAGGCGCCTCCCGCCTCGACCAGCAGGGGCACGGAGAGGATGGCGTAAGGTTCGCCGGCCGCCAGGCAGCGCCGGGTGCTTTCGGCGCGGATCAGCGGGTGCAGGATGGCTTCCAGGCGCGTTCGCGCAGCCGGATCGGAAAAGACGAGGCGCCTCATCGCCGCGCGGTCGAGGCTGCCGTCGTCGGCAATGGCGGCATCGCCGAACGCTGCCCGCAGCGCCGGCATGGCGGTGCCGCCCGGCCGCGTAAGCTCATGGGCGATGGCGTCGGTGTCGACCACCGCCGCCCCCAATTCGCCGAACATCGCGGCA
Organism: Rhodocyclaceae bacterium; assembly: GCA_036391735.1. Lineage (GTDB taxonomy): Bacteria > Pseudomonadota > Gammaproteobacteria > Burkholderiales > Rhodocyclaceae > Nitricoxidireducens. The sequence goes on along the minus strand of DASVZI010000069.1, from coordinate 12,041 downwards.
GCCGCCGTCTTGCCGCTGCCGATTCCGCCGGTGAGCCCAACGACGAAGCGCGTCATGGACAATCGACAGCGGTAACGCCGGCGACGTTCTTGAGCAGCGCCGGCAGGCGCTGGGCGACGGCGTCGGCGGGGCCGCGCAGTTCGAGACGCAGGCTCGCCGCCGGCTTGGTGCGCGTCTCGACGCGCGCCGACTTGACGCCCTTCTTGTTCAAGGTCTGCAAGAGCTGGTTGGCATTCGCCTCTTCCTCGAAGATGCCGAGGGAGATGGCGAAGCCGCCGCCGTCGACGGCGAGCACGCGGAAGTCGGACACCCCCAGTCCCCGCAGTTCCCCGGCCTTCTTGTCGGCAGCCGCCTTGTTCGGCAGGGCGGGAATGCTGACCCAGTAGCTGCGCTCCTCCATCGGCAGCACGGCGACCGCGAACCCGGCCTGCTGCAGCGATTGCTGCAACGCGCCGCCGTCCTTCGCCGCCACGCCGTCGATCCGGCGGCAGGCCGGGCTCGGCGCGGCAGCGGCGGTCGCGGGCTGCGAGGATGGCTGGGCGGCCGATTGCCCCGGCGGTTGCCCCGGCGGTTGCCCCGGCGGTTGCCCCGGCGGCTGGGCCGCCGGTTCGGCCGGCGCTGCCGCAGCCGCAGGCGCGGGGGTCACGGTGATCTTCTCGGGCTGGATCTGCTTTTGCAGCCGCTGGGGTTCGCGGCCCTCGTCCTGCCCGCCGAGATAGCCGGCGCTCCAGGTGAAGAACAGCAGGTTGGCCAGCACCAGCAGGAAGAACAGGACGCGCATCGCTCAGCGGACCTTGGGCAGGTGCGCGAGCGAGGCCTGGATCGCTTCCGCCGGATAGTCGAAGTCCTCGAGCTCGCCCGCCAGGTAGCGGTCGTAGGACGCCATGTCGAAGTGGCCGTGTCCCGAGAGATTGAACAGCAGCGTCTTCGGCTCGCCGGTCTCCTTGCAGCGCAGCGCCTCGTCGATGCAGGCGCGCACCGCATGGCAGGACTCGGGCGCCGGGATGATGCCTTCGGTGCAGGCGAACTGCACGCCGGCCTGGAAGGTGGCGACCTGCGGCACCGCCACCGCCTCGATCAGCCTCTCGTGGAACAGCTGCGACACCAGCGGCGAGTCGCCGTGGTAGCGCAGGCCGCCGGCGTGGATGCCGGGCGGCATGAAGTCGTGGCCGAGGGTGTACATCTTCATCAGCGGCGTGAAGCCGGTGGCGTCGCCGTAGTCGTAGGCATAGACGCCCTTCGTGAGCGTCGGGCACGAGGTGGGCTCGACCGCCACCAGGCGCACCTGCTTGCCGGCCGCCTTGTCGGCGAAGAACGGGAAGGCGATGCCGGCGAAGTTGGAGCCGCCGCCGCAGGGCGCGAAGATCACGTCGGGATAGTCACCCACCTTCTCGAGCTGCTTCTTCGCTTCCAGGCCGATCACCGTCTGGTGCAGCAGCACGTGATTGAGCACGGAGCCGAGCGCGTACTTGGTGTCGGCGCGCGAGGCGGCCTCCTCGACGGCCTCCGAAATCGCGATGCCGAGCGAGCCCATGTTGTCCGGGTCCTTGGCGAGGATCGCCCGGCCCGTATTCGTCATGTCGGACGGACTGGCGAACACCTCGGCACCCCAGGTCTGCATCATCGAGCGGCGGAAGGGCTTCTGCTGGTAGCTGATCTTCACCATGTAGATGCGCACGTCAATGCCGAACATCTGGCCGGCGAAGGCCAGCGACGAGCCCCACTGCCCGGCGCCCGTCTCGGTGGTGAGGCGCTTGATGCCGGCGACCTTGTTGAGGTAGGCCTGCGGGATGGCGGAGTTGGGCTTGTGCGAGCCGGTCGGCGAGACGCCTTCGTACTTGTAGTAGATCTTGGCCGGCGTGCCGAGCGCCTTCTCGAGGCGCACCGCGCGGATCAGCGGCGTCGGGCGCCAGATGCGGTAGGCCTCGCGCACCGCCTCGGGAATCGGGATCCAGCGCTCGCCCGACATTTCCTGCGCGAGGATGGTCTCGGGGAAGATGACGCCCATCTGCTCGGGTCCCACCGGCTTGCCGTCCGGGCCGAGCGGCGGCAGCGGGGGATTCGGCATGTCGGCGACGACGTTGTACCAGTGCGTCGGGATCTCGTTCTCTTCGAGCAGGATGCGTGTCGCGACCATTTCCCCGTTTCCCCTGTGGTTTGGCATAAGGCTGCTACGTTAGCGCAAACATAGAGGGAATTGAAGCGGCCTTCATCATTCCTGATTTGCCGCGTCGAAGGGCCCTCCTCTATCCTGCCCGCGCCCCCCGAACGACAAGAGGATGAATCCCATGCAGTCCGGCCCCAGAGAGATCGTCACCCCGTTCCGCCCGATTCCGCTCGACGTCCCCGAGGGCATGAAGCCCAACGAGTTCTTCAACAGCGCCGAAAACCTCGCCGATCTCGCCCACAACAACGGGCTGCTCAAGAACCCCGAGGGCCTGCTGCTCTACCGCAAGGCGCTCGGCCACAGCAATCTGTTCGACGCGTCGATCATCTACAACACTTCGCAAAGCATCCTCGATCCGCTCGGCCGGCCGGTGCGCCGCACCCAGGTGCCGGAGAACGTCAAGCACGTCTGGAACCGCATGAACCAGATCGTCATCGAGTACATGCTCGAGCGCTATCCGGATCCCGACCGGCACCTGGTGCTCGCCGGCGAAGCCAGCCTCGACGCCACCTGGCCGCTCACCTCGCCGGGCGTGCCGAGCATCCGCATGCTGCATAACCACTTCATCGTCTTCGCCAAGGAAGAACTGCGCGCCGCGCCGATCGCCGACCCGCACAATCCCAACCTCACCGACGGCGGCCAGCACTCGCTGTTCCAGGCCTACATGCGCGAGGTCTACCGCGACTTCATCAGCGCACTGGACCTGCAGATCCTCAAGCCCTGCCCCGAAGGCAGCTGCCGCATCGGACTCACCGGCTACCCGCAGGGGCTGCCGAGCTGGGACATCAGCGGCGGCGCCGCCTCGCTGAAGGAGGTGCGCTTCTGGAAGGAATACGACATCATCCTCAAGGGCTTCATCGACTTCTACCGCACCTTCTTCAGCCAGGTGAGCACGCGCAACGCCCCGATGCCGCACGACATCTACTTTCCCGATCTGGTGGAGGAGAAGCTGCTGTTCAACAACGACTTCCTGATGACCGCGAAGATGGTGCGCGACCGCTGCATCAAGGACGCCAAGTACGCCAACGCCATCCGCTGGCAGCCGGCCTTCAAGCAGCTGATCTACCGCAACGACGCCGGCCGGCTGATCGTCACCATCAGCCAGAACTCCATCGGCAACGCCATCACCGAACTGCTCGGCGTGGTGGTGAACCGCAAGCCCGACGCGGAAGCCTACGCGAAGGCCGAGCCGGCGCTGATCGCGCAGCTGCTCGAAGTGCGAGACCGGCTGGTGGAGGCCGACCTCGGCGAGGGGATCGCGACGGCGTCTTGGGATGCGAAGTGAGGCGGAGCCGGGCTAGACAGACTCCAGGCGCTTGTTCGGCCTTCCGCGCTTTGCAAGCCATTGGAGAATGGTGGTGAAGGGTGCTTCGGCGCCCGTAGCCTTGGGAATGAGGTCGTTCATGCCGGCATCGATGCACTGAGCCCGGTCCTCGGGAAAGACGTTTGCCGTCAGCGCCAGGATCAGCGCGTTCCCGCCCTGCGGCAATTGCCGGATCCGTCGGGTTGCCTCGAGCCCGTCCATGCGCGGCATGCGCATGTCCATCAGGATCACGTCGTAGGAAGTCTTCGCCGCCATTTCCACGGCCTGGACGCCATCCTCGGCCAGATCGATGTTCGGCCACACCTCGTTCAGAAGATGCTGGGTGATGTATCGGTTGTCCGGATCGTCATCCGCCACCAGGATGCGCAGCCCTTTGTAGTCGTGCTTCAGGACGGCTTCCGGCGACTCCGCCGGCGCATGCGGTACCGCTTCCCCCCTTGCCTGGCCCCTCTTGAGCCGTGCCGTGAACCAGAACGTGCTGCCGACCCCGAGCGCACTCTCCACGCCCACGTTCCCGTCCATCATTTCCGCAATCTTCCGGGCAATCACCAGCCCGAGCCCGGTGCCGCCGAATTCCCGGGTCGTCGAACTGTCGGCCTGGACGAACGCCGCGAACAGCTTCGGCACGACCTCCGCGGGGATGCCGATGCCTGTGTCCGCGACCTCGAACCGTATCACGGCGCTGTCTTCCGCTTCGTGTACCAGCGTGGCGGCCAGGGTAACGCTCCCCTTCTCCGTGAACTTGATGGCATTGCTGGCGTAATTCAGCAGCGCCTGCTTCAGGCGCGTGGCGTCGCCCACCAGCCGATCGGGCACCGGGCGGGTCTCCAGCCTCACCTCGAGCCCCTTGGTCGCGGCGGCCTCGGCGATCATGGAACGGACGTTGTCCATGATCGCCCCGACGCTGAGCGGGACCTCTTCGAGATGGATCTTGCCGGCCTCGATCTTCGAGAAGTCGAGGACGTCGTTGATGATGTCGAGCAGGTGGGCAGAGGCGGCATCGATGCGATCGAGCCGTTCGGCCTGCTCGGCCGGGACGCCGGATTTCCTGATGAGATGCGCCATCCCGGTGATCGCATGCAGGGGCGTGCGGATTTCGTGGCTCATGTTCGCGAGGAAGGTGCTCTTGGCGCGATTGGCGAATTCAGCCGCATCCTTTGCCGCGGCGAGTTCGATGGTGCGCAGGTCCACGAGTTCCTCGAGATGGGAGTGGTAGCGTTCGAGCTCGGCTTCCGTGCGCTTGTGCTCCTCGATCTCCTTGAGCAACGACTGGCGGGCTTCCATGATCTTCTCGCGCATGGTGTCGAAGGAATTCGCCAGTTGCCCCAGCTCGTCCTTGTCGCGAGTCCTGATCCCCGGGTCGTCGTAATTGCCATCGCGAATGCGCTCCGCTGCGAGGCGCAGGCTGTGCAACTGCCGCGTGATCCACCAGCCCAGCAGGGACAACAGACCCACCGCCATCATGAGGCCGGTCAATGCGATGATCCCGTTCTGGCGAGTCAGGGAGCGTTCCGCCTCCTGCAGGAACGTGATCGATATGCCGAAATGGGCCTGCCCAACTTCCGTTCCATTGATGGTGACGGCGAACCCCTTGTCGAGATAGCCGTCGCGCTTCGCATCGTGCCCGGCACCGTTCTTGGCCGCTGAACCGATTTGCGCGAGCTGATGGCCTTCCTGGTCGAAGACCACGACGTAGGTCAAGGCCTGCGTCCGGCTGATGTCGGCCAGTATCTCGTTCAGCGAGACGTAGTCGTGCTGGGCGATCGGTCCGGCGATCGCGGCGTTCATCAGCGGAACGGTCGACTCGATGCGCAGCCTGACCTGCTCCACGAGGAAGCCCTGGGCGATCCGGTTGGCGTTGAAGGTGATCGCCGTCAGGATGGCGATCTGGATCAACAAGGTGCCGAGAATCAGCTTGGCGCGGAGCGAAAGTGCGGGCACGTGGCGTTCCCTGCCTCGCTATTTCAGGACGGCCTCGGTAGCGCTCAAGTAAGGATCCATGCGTTTCATGGCCTGTTCCGTCGCCGGCGCCAGTGCTTCGTAGCCCAGCTTCTTTAGGAGCCCCTGGGCCTCCGGCGTGCTGCCGAAGCGAGGCAGATCGCCGCGCAGCAATTGCACCATGTTCCTGTCCAGCGTTGGAGCAGCGATGACGACGTAGCCCGGCAATGCGCCCGCCTCGAACAGGATCTTCATCCGGTCGCGTTCGCTGGAGTCGATGAAGCCCTTGCTGCGGATCACCATGGCCTGCGCAATCCCCTGGCGGACCGCAATCTGGCTGCTCTCGTAGTTTCGCGTTTCGATGGTCTTGAAATCGCGGTCCATCACCAGGCCCTGCTTCGACAAGGCCTCCATCATGATCATGACGACGAGGGCGCTCCGGTCCAGGACGGCGATGGTCTTGCCGCGCAGATCTTCGAGCATCCGGGGGCCGTCGGCCTCCATCACCATCAGCACCGACTCGTGCTCCGGCTGACACATCGCGAGCGGCTGCCAACCCAGTTTCTGCTGTGCGAGCCGGGCAATGTGCGGCGGGCTGACGAGAACGTCGAACGCCTTCTCGTGGATGCGCTGGTACATGGCCTTGAAGTTCGGCGGCGTCTCCAATTCGACCTTTTGCTTGAGCAGCGACTCGAGATGGCTCACCAGGGGTTCATAGATCTCGTAGGCCGTGCGCGTCGAGACGACCGGCAGCGCCCCCAAGCGCAGGGTTGGGCTTGGGACGGCCAATCCGGCTCGGGTTCCGAGCAGGGCGAGAACCATGGAGGATTCCATGAAGCGCCTGCGAGTAATCATGTCCGCCTCCCCTCGACGTATTACTTTCGTTTCAGATTATTCCCAATGCCCGCCGATGACAAGGTGCTCACCGCCGATCTGTCCGCCTCAGCGGGCCGATTTCCGCTCGCCTTCGGCGATGCGCGCGAGGCCTTCGAGCACGAGGTTCGGGACTTCGCGGTGAGGCAGCGCAAGCAGCGGGACCAGCTTGCCGGCCGCGCCGCCGGACAGCAGGCACAACGGCTGCTCTTCATTCGCGATCTGCCGGTACATGCGCTCCATCGCGCCGAGCGTCGCATGCAAACAGCCGCTGGCGATGGCGTCGTCGGTATTGCGCGGAACCTCGCGAAACTCGCCGCGCGAAAGCGGAAGGCCCGCCGTATCGCGCGCCAGCGCCGCACGCATCATGTCTAACCCGGGCAGGATCAGCCCGCCGCGGAAGCGGCCTTCCGCGTCGAGCACGTCGATGGTGGTGGCCGTGCCGGCATTGACGGTGAGGCAGGCTCCATCGTGCAGGCCGCGCGCGCCGACCAGCGCGGCCCAGCGATCGGCACCCAGCTGGGACGGATCGTCGTAGCCATTGGTGACGCCGCATTGCTGCGCCTGCGAGCGCGCGAGCGAAAGCGGAACGCCCAGGGTCGCGGCCAGCGCACCGAGGTGGGATTCCACCGCGGGACCGGCGACGTTGCAGGCGACGATGCGCACCGGCGTCGTCGACAGTGCGGCTCGCAGCCCGCTGGCCTCCGCGAGCGGCAGCGCGCCGAACGCGAGCCAGCCGCCATCCCCGCGCAGGCCCCACTTGAGCCGCGTGTTGCCGCAGTCGACGCAGAGAACGGTCATGTTCGCAGCGAGACGTCGCCGGACAGCACGCGCTGCACGCAGACCGCCGTCTCGATCATCAGGGCACCGTCGACGTCGATGCCGACGCATCGGCCCGCGAGCGGAGGCGAGAACTCGGAAAGGATCTGCACCGGCATATCGAGGTGCGCGCAGCGCGCCAGCCAGCGATCGCGCAGGGCGTGAAAGCCGCCCGCGGCGAATTCGTCGAGGACCGTGCAAAGGCGATCGAGCAGCCGCGCCAGCAATTGCTCGCGCGGGATATCGACATCGAGCGCGGCGGCGAGCCGACGCACATCCTCGGGCATGCTGTCCGGCATCTTCACATTGAGGCCCATGCCGATCACCGCCGCGTACGGCGCGCCAGGCACCAGTTCGACCAGGACGCCGGCGAGCTTGCGTCCGTCGCGCAGCAGGTCGTTGGGCCACTTGAGCGCGATGCCCGGCACACCGAGCCCTTCGAGCGCCTCGGCCAGCGCCACCCCGACGGCCAGCGAGAGTCCGTAGGGCACGGTGCCCGGTGCGAAGCGCCACAGCAGGGAAAACGCAAGGCTGGCTTCCGGATCGGCGAACCAGCTGCGCCCCATGCGGCCCCGTCCCGCCGTCTGGCGTTCCGCTGCGACCACCGTACCGGAGGCGGCGCCGGCTTCGGCACGCCGCATCAGCTCGGTGTTGGTGGACTCGCAGCTCGTCAGCACGTCGACGTCGAAGCGCACGGCCCGGGTGCCGAGCGCGGCGGCGATGGCGGAAACGGACAGCGACGGAGCGGTCATGCTCCGATTATCGCAGGTCGCCGCTTACTGGGGCTCCTCCAGCCCGAGTTCCTGGATCTTGCGCGTGATGGTGTTGCGGCCGATGCCGAGCAGCTGCGCGGCTTCGATGCGGCGCCCGCCGGTGGCGGCCAGCGCGCGACGGATCAGGGTGCGCTCGAAATCGCGGCTCATGCGGTCGAACACCTCGCCCGGATGCGCGGCGAGCAGGCCATCGGCTTCCGACGCCAGCGAATGCAGCCAGTCGAAGGAGCTCGGCTTCTGCGGCTCCTCGCGCAGTTCGCCCGGCAGGTCGGCGATCTCGATCACCTGCCCGGGCGCCATGACCGTCAGCCAGTGGCAAAGGTTCTCGAGCTGCCGCACGTTGCCGGGAAACTCCAGGCTCGCCAGGTAGCGCAGCGCGGCTTCGGACAGGCGCTTGGGTTCGACGTTGAGGTCCTGCGCGCTCTTGGCGAGGAAATGCCTCGTCAGCAGCGGGATGTCCTCGCGGCGCTCGCGCATGGGCGGCAGCCGCAGGCGGATGACGTTGAGGCGATGGAACAGGTCCTCGCGGAACAGTCCCTGGCGCACGCGGTCTTCGAGGTTCTGGTGGGTCGCGGCGATGACGCGCACGTTCGACTTGATCGGCTGGTGGCCGCCGACGCGATAGAAGTGGCCGTCGGAAAGCACGCGCAGCAGGCGCGTCTGCAGCTCGGCCGGCATGTCGCCGATTTCGTCGAGGAACAGGGTACCGTTGTCGGCCTGCTCGAAGCGGCCGCGGCGCTGGCCGGTCGCGCCGGTGAAGGAGCCCTTCTCGTGGCCGAACAGTTCCGACTCGAGCAGATCGCGCGGGATCGCCGCGGTGTTGATGGCGATGAAGGGCGCCTCGCGGCGCGGGCTGTGGCGATGCAGGGCGCGCGCAACGAGCTCCTTGCCGGTGCCCGACTCGCCGTTGATGAGCACCGTGGCGTGCGACTGCGAAAGCCGGCCGATGGCGCGGAACACCTCCTGCATCGAGGGGGCCTGCCCGAGGATCTCCGGGGTCAGCGTCTCGGCAGCCGCGGTCGTCGCCTCCTGGGGCGTCTGCTCGAGCGCGCGGCGCACCAGGTCAACGGCCTGGTCGACGTCGAAGGGCTTGGGCAGGTATTCGAAGGCGCCGCCCTGAAAGGCGGCGACGGCGGAATCGAGGTCGGAGTAGGCGGTCATGATGATGACCGGCAGTTCCGGGAAATTCGTCTTGACGAGCTTCAGCAGGTCGAGCCCCGAGGTGCCCGGCATGCGGATGTCGGACACCAGCACGCGCGGCGCCTCGCCGTGGTTGAGCGCGGAAAGCGCCTCGTCGGCAGAGCCGAAGCTCTTGCTCGGAATCTCCTCGCGCGCCAGGGCTTTTTCGAGCACCCAGCGGATGGAGCGATCGTCGTCGATGATCCAGACAGGGTTCATGCTTGGCTCTCTTTGGCTTCCTTGGCGCTGGTCAGCGGCAAGCGGATCGAGAAACAGGTGCGGCCGGGGCGCGACTCCACTTCGATGCTGCCCTGGTGTTGCTGGATGAAGCTCTGCGCGAGCGTGAGGCCGAGGCCGCTGCCGCCTTCGCGGCCGGACACCAGCGGATAGAAGATCTTGTCGCGGATCTCCTCGGGAATGCCCGGGCCATTATCGATCACCTGCAATTCCAGCGCCAGCGGGTAGCGCCGCTTGGCCAGCGTCACCTGGCGATCGGCGCGGGTGCGGAAGATGATTTCGCCCTGGCCATGCATCGCCTGCGCCGCGTTGCGCGCGATGTTGAGGATGGCCTGGATCAACTGCTCGCGATCGCCGGTGACGTCGGGCAGCGAAGTGTCGTAGTCGCGCCGCACGCGCACGCCGGAATACTCGGCATGGATCAGCCGGCGCACGCGCTCGAGGATCTCGTGGATGCTCACCTGCGCCGGCTGCATGGCGCGATGCGAGGAAAGCAGCCGCTGCATCAGGTCCTGCAGCCGGTCCGCCTCCTTGATGATGACCTGCGTGTACTCGCGCAGCGCCGGCGCATTTTCCAGCATGCCGAGTTCGCGCTCGAGCAACTGGGCGGAGCCGCGAATGCCGCCGAGCGGATTCTTGATCTCGTGCGCGAGGTTGCGGATCAACTCGCGATTGGCCTGCTGCTGCATCGCTGCGCGTTCCTCGCGCGATGCCTTGAGCTGCTGGTCGATGGGGCGGAACTCGAGCAGCAGCCGCGCGCCCTCGGCTTCGATCGGCGTGACGGTGCAGTCGAGATGAATCGGCTCGGCATCGGGGCGCGCGACGACGATGTCATGCCCGGTGTAGCTCCAGTTGTTCTTGATCGCGCTCTCGACCGCTGCGGACAGCACCGTCGAGGTACCGAGCAGCGCGCTCATCGGCCGGCCGAGCCAGGCGCGCTCCGCCACGGCCAGCAGGTTTTCCGCAGCCGGATTGAGATGACGAATGAGTTCGCGGTCGTCGAGCAGGATGACCGCGGAGGACAACAGGTCGAGGCCGGAAAACGCCGATGGCTTGAAATCTCTCATGCCCGCTGCCGAGCAAGAAACAAGCCTACCTCAGATTGCTGATTTCCTTGTTGAGCGCTTCGATGTTGCGCTCATGCAATTGGACCGCATCCCGGTAGGGCTGCACGCGCGCTTCCACCTTGGCGCCATTGATGCCGCCGCCGACGTTGCGTTCTCCCGGAAGGAACGTGTTCTCCTGCTCGGCGAGGGCCTTCTTGGCATCCTCGAGCAGCTTCTGCTCGTTGGCGCGCTCCTGGTCGAGGATGGCGCGGCGATCGTTGTCGCGCGCCCTCTGCTGCTCCGCGTCGACGCGCGGGAAATCCGACGGCTTGGTCTTCGGCGCCGAGAAGGTGGAAATGGGCAGGTCGCGCGACAGCACCGTGCAGTTCTTCGCAGCCGACTTCTGGTTGGTGTAGAGCACGACGCCGCCCTCGTCGATGCACTTATAGAGCGTGTCCGCAGCCGCGGTGAGCGGCAGCGCTAGCAGGATGGCAAGCAGGCTTGGGCTTGATTTCATGGCTGTGGGCTGCTGGATCGGCGAACGAACAGTTTATGCCAAAGCAAAAGAAAAAGGGACGGCGGACCGTCCCTTTCCCTCGCTGCAAGTGGCTGCTTCGACTTAGATCGAGTAGTACATCTCGTACTCGAGCGGATGGGTGGTCATGCGGAACTTCGTGACCTCTTCCATCTTGAGCTCGATGTAGGCATCGATCATGTCCTTGCTGAACACGCCGCCGCGGGTCAGGAACTCGTGGTCGTTGGCGAGGTATTCGAGCGACTGCTCGAGCGCGGAGCAGACGGTCGGGATCTTCGCGTCTTCTTCCGGCGGCAGGTCGTACAGGTTCTTGTCGGCGGGATCGCCGGGGTGGATCTTGTTCTGCACGCCGTCGAGGCCGGCCATCATCATGGCGGAGAAGGCCAGGTACGGGTTCGCGCCCGGATCCGGGAAGCGGACTTCGATGCGGCGGGCCTTGTCGGACTGCACGTAGGGCACGCGGATCGAGGCGGAACGGTTGCGGGCCGAGTAGGCCAGCTTGACCGGGGCTTCGAAGCCGGGGACCAGGCGCTTGTACGAGTTGGTCAGCGGGTTGGTGATGGCGTTCAGCGCGCGGGCGTGCTTGATGATGCCGCCGATGTAGTACAGCGCGAACTCGGACAGGCCGGCGTAGCCGTTGCCCGCGAACAGGTTCTTGCCGTCCTTCCAGATCGACTGGTGCACGTGCATGCCGGAGCCGTTGTCGCCGACGATGGGCTTGGGCATGAAGGTCGCGGTCTTGCCGTAGCTGTGCGCGACGTTGTGGATGATGTACTTGAGGACCTGGGTGTGGTCGGCGCGCTTCACCAGGGGACCGAACTTGGTGCCGATTTCGCACTGGCCGGCGGTCGCGACTTCGTGGTGATGCACTTCGACTTCGACGCCGCAGGCTTCAAGCGCCAGGCACATGGCGGCGCGGATGTCGTTCAGGCTATCGACCGGCGGGACGGGGAAGTAGCCGCCCTTGACGGTGGGACGGTGGCCGACGTTGCCGCCTTCGACCTTCTCCGCGGACGCCCAGGCGGCTTCCTCGGAGAACACCTTGCAGTAGGCGCCGGACATGTCCACCTTCCACTCGACGGAGTCGAAGATGAAGAATTCGGGCTCGGGGCCGAAGTAGGCGGTGTCGCCCAGGCCGGAGGACTTCAGG
>DASVZI010000068.1:0-15328 GCA_036391735.1 Rhodocyclaceae bacterium | reverse complement strand
TCTTCGCCGTGACCGGAATATCCGCCGGCACCGCGGCGCGCACGGCGGCCGCGATCCGGTGCAGCAACTCCGGTTCATTCAGCAGCGCCGCCCCGCCGCGGTTGCGATTGACCAGCGGCACCGGACAGCCGAAGTTTAGATCGATGCCCGCAGGCCGCAACAGCGCCGCATGCGCCGCGTTGGCCGCGAGCAGTTCGGGATCGGAGCCGAGGAACTGGAGGCGCACCGGGGTCCCGGCGCGGGTGCGCGAACCTTGCCCGAGCTCCGGGCTGACGCGCCGGAACACCGAATGCGGCAACACCGTCGAGCTCACGCGAATGAACTCGGTGACGCACCAGTCGTAGCCGCCCGCCCGCGTCAGGACGTCGCGCAGGATGTCGTCGGCAAGGCCCTCCATCGGGGCGAGGACGAGGCGGGGGCGAGTCGGGGTGTCGGTCATGGGGGGCGATTATCGCCGAAGGCGAGGACGCCTGCCCGTAGGCTCCAGCCGGCACGAGGATCAGTCCTTGCTGCGCTCGATGCTACCCGCGGCGGACGGCCATAAAGACACCGATCGCCATTAGAACGAGGCCGATGAGCCTCTGTAACGTGATGGGATGCGTTGGAGCACCCAGCGAGCCGAAATGATCGATGGCTGCCATGGATATGAGTTGGCCCAGAAGCACAAAAGCCACAGCATTGCCGACGCCGAATTGCGGTGCGACCCAGGTAACGCTCAGGACGTAAAAGGCTACGAACACACCCCCCAAGTAGAAATAGAACGGCAACCTGATTTTGGGCAATGGCATCAGGCCGCCCTCTACGAGAAATAGGAACGCCACCGAAACAGCCAGTGCGACGAGAAACAGAACGGAGGATGCGAACGCAGGGCTTCCGTACTTCGCGCCTACCGTTGCGCTTAGAGCCGCCATAACGGGGATACCAATCCCGGTGGCCAGCATAAGGCAGGAGAAAAACAGTTGGTTTGCCATTCTCCCGACCTCTTGCGCTCAAAAGGCGCGCTGACGATACCGGGGCGCCTTAGCCCTTATGATTGGATCATCTTCCGCTTGGACAGCGGGCTCGTCCTCGGCACTTGCGTTATGGCCTTGCCTTGAGTTGCGTAACGACGTGCTGCATGTGTTCGGAGCGCTTGCTGAAATCCTGCAAAGGGGTCGCATCTGTCTTTACGATGCGCCACAACGGGATGCTGAGCAACAACTGGTCGAGTTCGGCGTTGTCCGCAACATCGACGATGAAGACAGCAGCACGTGCCCCGGAGACCGCTCCGCCGCCCCGGATCTTGCCGCTGGCCTTTAGCTCCGCAAGCTTCTTGAAACTGGGTACGACCAGGCTTTCAACGACTTGCGCGGAATGATCCGGGCCAAGCAAGGGGCCCGGGTCCACATACGCCATCTTGACGAGATATTCCATTACCCGCACCTCAAAGAAACCCGGCTGTCATCGGCAAAACGAGTGCAGAGGTAGACCGAGGGGAGACTGCGGATGTTCCGGCCGCGGGCGCGCCAAAGGAACCATCGTTCCATCACAACTTCCCCGATCGGTCTTGGTCGAAAGATATCCGACCCTGGGAGCATCCATGCAACCGAACGTCACTGAAGTCGCTGCCGACATCTTTCGGATATCGACCTTTCATCCCGATTACGGAATCCAGCTGAATCAATTCCTCGTCAAGGATGACGAACCGTTCCTAATGCACACCGGCTTCCGCAAGATGTTCCGGACGACCCTGGATGGGGTCGCTCGCATAGCGGATCCGCGGACCATCCGCTGGATCGGCTACAGTCATTTCGAACCGGATGAATGCGGTGCATTGAATGAGTGGCTTGGAGTGTCGCCGCAGGCCCAGGCGGTTTGCAGCATGGTAAGCGCCATCGTCATGCTGAACGACTTTTCCGATCGGCCGGCGCGGCCATTGGCCGACGGCGAAGCGCTGCAGACCGGAAGACATCGGCTCCGCTTTCTCGCGACGCCTCATGTCCCGCACGCGTGGGATGCCGGGCTGTTCTTCGACGAGAGTGAGGGGGTTCTCCTGTGTTCCGATCTCTTCTTTCAACCTGGCGATCCACCACCCGTCATCGATTCAGGACTAGCCGCGCGGGCACGGGAATCGATTGAATCCAGCAAGTCCGGACCATTGGCAAACGACATGCCGTACACCCCCTACACCGACGATACGCTGCACCGGTTGGCGGCGCTCAATCCGCGCGTCTTGGCGACGATGCATGGGTCGTCCTTTGTCGGTGATGGGCGCGCGGAAATCATCGAGTTGGCGGCAGGCGTTCGTGAACTTCTCGGGCGCTCCGACAAGTAGTGCGCGCAAGTTCATGGGCAGCGCAAATTGGGCGGCCCTGGAATTGGAGTTGCATCGGGGCAACTCCTGGCCGACAGGAGCGCGCCGCCAGGCGCTCTAAGCCTTCCCCGCCAGGTCGTGCTCGACCGCATACACCGCCGCCTGCACGCGGCTGTTGATGCCGAGCTTCTTGAGGATGCCCTGGATGTGGATCTTGACGGTGCTCTCGGCGAGGTCGAGGGCGCGGGCGATGTCCTTGTTGCTGGCGCCGCGGGCGAGGAAGGCGAGGATCTCGCGCTCGCGCGGCGACAGCCTGTCGTGGTCGGCGGCCGGCTGGGGCTTGCTCGGCGCGCGCACGTTCTGCATCAGCTTGGCGGTCATCTGCGGCGACATCACGGCTTCGCCGTCGGCGGCGCGGGTGACGGCATCGAGCAGGAACTCGGCGTTGATGTTCTTGAGCAGGTAGCCCTGGGCGCCGGCGCGCAGGCAGTCGAGCAGGTCCTCGGCATCTTCGGAGACCGTCAGCATGATGACGTGGGCGCCGGGCGCCTCCTCGACGATCAGCTGCAGCGCCTCGCGGCCGGAAGTGCCCGGCATATGGAGGTCGAGGAGCACCACGTCGGGCTTCAAGGACTTGGCGCGCTTGACGCCCTCCAGGCCGTCGCCGGCTTCGCCGACGACTTCGAATCCGGGTTGGCGCTGCAGCAGCGCCTTGATGCCGCTGCGAAACAGCGTGTGGTCATCCACCAGCAATACGCGCACCGCCGATTCCATTTTCTTCGCCTTCCCGCTCGCCTTGCGGCAGGATCAGAGTAACACAGGTGCCCCGCCCGGGCGCCGCGTCGATGTCGAGCCGGGCGCCGATGCGATGCGCGCGCTCGCGCATGATGCCGATGCCGACGTGCGAACCGCCGTCCTTCGCCATTCCCTGCGGATCGAAGCCGCAGCCGTCGTCGCGCACCGAGATGCGCAGTTCCTCGCCGTCATGCACGACGACCTCCACGGCCGAGGCCGCGGCGTGCTTGCGCACGTTCGACAACGCCTCCTGCAGGATGTGCAGCACCTGGATGGCATTGGCGGCCGAGGGAAGGACGCCGTCCTTCGCCGCGACGAAGGAGGTCCGCAGCCCCGTCTGCCCTTCGAACTTCTCGAGCGTGCTGCGGATCGCCTCCTGCAGCTCCACCTGGTCCACCCGGATGCGGAAGTGCACCAGCAGTTCGCGCACGTCGTCGTAGCTCTCCTGGACGCCCTCCCGCATCAGCGCCAGCTCGGCGGTGGCCCGCGCCACGTCACCCTTGCCGAGGGATTCGTCCAGCATCTGCGCCTGCAGGTTGAGGAAGGCCAGCGACTGGGCGATGCTGTCGTGCAGCTCCTGGGCGAGCAGGTTGCGCTCCTCGGAGACGGCCATCTGCTTTTCCCGCTCGACCAGATGGAGGTTCTCGATCACGACGCCCAGGTGCAGCCCGATCGCCTCCAGCAATCGCAGCTCATGGGAGGCCAATATGCGGGCCTGCTCGAAGAACAGCGTCATGACGCCCAGCGCCTGCTGCTTCGAGCAGATCGGGATGGCGGCCACGGTCGCATAGCCGCATTTGCGGCAGTTGTTCAGCACGCGGATGTCGAGCTGCGTGCCGGAGGTGGCTTCGGTGATCGAAATGCCGCGGGACGCGGCGTGGCCGCACAGGCAGGCATTCAGCGGCATGCGCGCCTCCGCCTTGAGAAAGGCTTCCGGCACATTGGTGCTGGCGACGATATGCAGCTCGTGGGTCGCCGGATTCAGCAGCCGGATGGCGCCGCCGCAGACGCCCAGCCGCTCGCCGAGCTTCTGCAGCATGCCCCTGCAGATCGCCTCCCGGCTGGCAGGCTCGGCCAGGTCGCGAGTGGTCTCGTAGAGCAGCGCGAGCTCGCGGTTCTTCTCCTCGACGCGACGCGTCTCCGCCGCCAGGGTCTGCTGGGCCTTCTTGAACTCGGTGATGTCGGTGATGCCGAGCACCAGCACCGGCCGGCCGGAAAAGCGGATCGAGCGCACCGACATGAGCGTATCGATGGACACCCGCTTGGCGTCGCGGAGCGAGGCCTCCTGCTTGTTGAGCATCCCGCCGGTCGCCAGATTCTCGAAGAAGATGCGATTCGCTTCCAGTTCGGGCGGCACGAAGGCCGAGAGCGGCGCCGGGGCCAGCTCCTCCATCGGCACGCCGAACAGGCGGACGGCTTCCTGGTTGGCGTGCAGGATGCCGAGATTCTCGCGGTCGACCAGCAGCAGCGGCGTCGGGCTGGCGGAGAACAGCAGCCTGAGATCCTGCTCGCGCTCGGCCAGCACATGGATGTCGCGCTGGATGCGGCGCGTGGCCGGCGCGAAGATCAGCGCCGCCTCGAGCGCGAGCACCAGCAGGGTGAAGGCCATCAAGGCCATTTCCAGCCGGCGCGTGAAAGCCACCTTGGCGTTGGCCTCGCGGTCGTAGAGGAACACGATCTCGTTCATGCCCTCGAGAAACTTGCCCTCGTGCTCCCTGAGCTCGCGCATGGCCTGGTAAAAGGAGGCATCCTGGCGCGGCGCATTGAGCACCGCCCTCGCGGCCGCCACCACCGCCTGGTAGTGCGGCTCGATGGCGTCGAACAGGGCGATGACCTTGTCGCTGTTCTTGCCCGGCAGTCCCATGGAAGGATCGCCGTGCAGCAGGCCGGCATGGGACAGCTGCCACATGTCGAGCGAATCGACCAGTTCCGAGCGCGCCTGGGCGGCCGCGTCGGGTTTCGCCGCCGTGGCGACGTAGTAGGCGAGCTTGGTGATCTTCTGGCTGAGCATGCGCTGCCGCCCGGCGATGTTGACCACGCGCGAGTCGTAGCTCTGGTCCGAGATCTGCAGCTGCATCAGGAATTGCGAGGCGATCGTCAGGCAGGCGATCAGCGAGAGCGCAACGACATACCGCCGACGCAGCTGGTCGGCCGACAGGTGCGGTTCGTGGGCGTAGGGAAAGCGCAATCCGGAAGACATCGCAGGCATCCTCGCTTGGCGCGCAGTTTAGCGCGCCCCGCGGCCGGGCCCCGGCGCGATCGCAATCCGGCCGTACCTGTCACGAAATGACACACCTCTGACCCGGAATGCGCGGATTCGATTGCCAGCGCGCGTTTCGCCGCGTTGAATGAGCATCAGGCGCCGGCCCGCCCGGCTGCCAACAAGAACTGCGGGGCACGACCCCGATGGGAACGGAGGCGACTCGTGACGAAGGACTATCACTGCACATCCAGGCTCGGCCATCCGGTCGTCTGGTGGGACTCCAGCCGCACGCCCGGCATGGAGGCGTTCGGCCCGACGGTGCGCTTCACCGTCGACGGGCGGGAAGCCGAGGCGCCGGCCGGCGCGTCGCTGCTCAACGCGCTGGTGGCCAACGGCGTCTACGTGCCGCACTTGTGCACCCATCCCGACATCCCGCCCGCCTGCCGGCGCGGCGAGGGCGGCGGCTGCAACCTCTGCGCGGTGGAGACTTCGGATCGGCCGAACAAGGTCAGCCACGCCTGCAAGCTCGAGATCAAGGAAGGCCTGGCGGTGCGCACGACGCTGCCCTTGATCCGCATCGCGCGGCAATCGGCGCTGGCGAAGATCCTCGCCAACCATCCGCACGTCTGCCTGACCTGCGCCGACCGCAACAGCTGCGACCGAATGGAATGCGCCTACGGACATCCGGTCGAGACGCGCTGCTGCGCCCAGTTCAAGACCTGCGAGCTGCACAAGATCGCCGATTTCGTCGGCATCCGCGACAACACCCAGCCCTATGTTTCCTCGGGCCTGCCGGTAATCCGCGACGAGCCGCTGTTCGACCGCGACTACAACCTCTGCATCGACTGCCGCCGCTGCCTGACCGTCTGCAACGACATCCGCGGCGTCGGCTGCCTGGAGATCAAGACCGTCGAGACGCCGCAGGGGCCGCGCACCTACGTGGGCACCATCAAGCCGACGCTGATGGAGTCCGGATGCAAGTTCTGCCGCTCCTGCGTCACCGTCTGCCCGACCGGGGCGCTCAAGGACCGCGTGCTCGATCCCGCGCTGCGCAACCATGACGTCCCCTGCCACGCCGCCTGCCCTGCCGGCATCGACGTGCCGCGCTACGTTCAGCTCGCGGCCGAAGGCAAGTATTCCGAAGCCATTGCCGTGGTGCGCGAGAAGCTGCCCTTCCCCGGCATGCTGGGCCGCGCCTGCTTCGCCATGTGCGAATCGGCGTGCCTGCGCGGCAAGCTCGACGACCCGCTGTCGATCCGCGGTCTCAAGCGCGTGGCCGACGACAACGACAACGGCTTGTGGCGCAAGTATGCCAAGCACCTGCCGCCGACCGGCAAGCGCGTCGCCGTCATCGGCGCCGGCCCGGCCGGCCTGACCGCCGCCTGGTACCTCGCCAAGCAGGGACACGGCATCACCGTCTTCGATGCCCACCGCCACGGCGGCGGCACGGCGCGCTACGGCATCCCGTCCTACCGCCTGCCGCCGGAAGTCGTCGACCGCGAAGTCGCCGAGGTCGGCAAGCTCGGCGTCAAGTTCGAATTCGGCCGCAAGGTCGAGGACATCGACTCGCTGTTCCACGAAGGCTACGAGGCCGTCTTCATCGGCATCGGCTGCCAGGGCGGCGATCGGCTGCGCGTGCCGGGCGACGACCTGCCCGGCGTGGTCGACAGCCCGACTTTCCTGCACGCGGTCGCGATGGGGCTGGTCAATACGCCCAGCAGCGGCATCTCCACCGGCCGCAAGGTCGCGGTCATCGGCGGCGGCAACGTCGCGGCCGACAACGCGCGCTCGTCCCGCCGCTTCGGCGCCGAGGTCGACATGATCTACCGGCGCACCGAGGCCGAGATTCCGCTGCACCAGGCGGAGCTCGACGGCTGCCTCGAGGAGGACGTGAACGTCCGCTACCTGCTGGCGCCCAAGCGCATCGAGCCGGGACGCGACGGCTGGCGCCTCAGGATCACTTACGCGCGCATGGCGCTCGGCGAGCCCGACGCTTCCGGCCGTCGCTCGCCGGTCGATACCGGCGAGGAGATCACCGAGGACGTCGACCTCGTCATCGCCGCCGTCGGCCAGCACACCCAGCGCTTCGACGCCTTCCGCGTGCAGACGGATCCCAAGAGCCGCATCATCGTGCGCGAGGACACGCTGCTGACCAGCCGGCCCGGCGTCTATGCCGGCGGCGACTGCGTACTCGGTCCGTCGACGCTGATCGAGTCGGTCGCCCACGGCCGCCGCGCCGCCTCGGCCATCGACCGCCAGCTGGGCGGCGACGGCGACATCGAGGAAAAGCTGCTGCCCGACGACTGGGAAACCTCCCCGCGACTCGGCGCCGATCCCGGCTTCAACAAGCGCCGCAAGGTGCTGCCCGTCATGCTGGCGCCCGACCAGCGCAAGAACTTCGACGAGATCGAGCGCAGCTACACCGACGATGCCGCGCGCGCCGAGGCCGGCCGCTGCTTCAAGTGCAACCTGACGCCGCAGATCGCCGATGCCGTGGAGCCCCCAACGCCCTGAATTTCCGGTTGTCTCCTCCTCTGGTACTTCGTGACCAGTTCCGCCCGGCCGGATCCCTCCGCCGGGCTTCTTTTTTCCGGTGCGTGCCGCCTTGCCAAAGGCGCTTTCGGCGTGTCACGAAATGGCACAGCCGTCCTTCACGTTTGCGACTTTGTCTGGCCTCGAGTCGGGCCTCCTCCGATACTGGGCGCACAGTTTCCAATCGCCATAGAAAAGGAGTCATCATGAGCTACAAGATCGTCCCCGAACTGTGCAACGGCTGCGCTGCCTGCGAGTCGGAGTGCCCCAACCGCGCCATCAGCCACGTCGAGAAGCTCTATACCATCGACGCGGCCAAGTGCCAGGAATGCCAGGGCACCTACGACAGCCCGATGTGCGCGCAGCTCTGCAACACCGACGCCTGCGTCCCCGCCTGACCCGATTCTCCCTTCCACCCGGCTGCCGCGACCACGCGCAGCCGGGTCCCCCGCAAGACTCTTCTCCGACTGCATTGCTCGGATATGTCGTCCGTCTGGCGCACCGCCTGTCGGCAGTCGCATCGGCGCAAAAAACTGTCACGAATCGAGACATCCCGGACAGTTTTTCCCACTTTTCCTTGTTGGTCTCCTCGTGCACGGCCGAAACTGGCATCAGCCGCGGCGGAGATCGAAGACCACTTCTCCCGGGCCGCGTACATGCGAGTTTCAAGGAGATACACATGGCCTACAAAATCGTCCCCGAACTGTGCAACGGCTGCGGCGCCTGTGAGTCCGAGTGCCCCAACCGCGCCATCAGTCACGTCGAGAAGCTCTACACCATCGACGCCGACAAGTGCAAGGAATGCCAGGGCACCTACGACAGCCCGATGTGCGCGCAGCTCTGCAACACCGACGCCTGCGTCCCCGCCTGAACTTCCCGCGACATCACCTAATAGGAGCAACTCATGGATCGAATCGTTCGCGTCAATATGTCGGACCTCACGACCAAGATCGAGCCGGTGCCCGACGCCTGGGTGCCGCTCGGCGGCCGTGCGCTGACTTCGACGATCATCGCAGCCGAAGTACCGCCCGCCTGCCACGCGCTCGGCCAGAGCAACAAGCTGGTGTTCGCACCCGGCCTGCTCACCGGCACCGCGGCCGCCAACTCGGGCCGCATTTCGGTGGGCGCCAAGAGCCCGCTGACCGGCGGCATCAAGGAAAGCAACGCCGGCGGCACGGCCGCGCGCGCGCTGGCCAAGCTCGGCATCAAGGCGCTCATTATCGAAGGCACGCCGAAGGCGGCCGACAAGTGGTACAGCGTGCATATCGCCAAGGACGCCATCACCATCGGCGAAGAGACCGACCTCGTCGGCAAGGGCAACTACTGCCTGGTCAACCAGGTGCAGGCGCGCCACGGCAAGCCGGTCGCCGTCATGTCCATCGGCCCGGCGGGCGAGATGAAGATGCTCACTGCCAATATCTCGGTCGCCGATCCCGAGTCGCACATCCGCAGCGCGGGCCGCGGCGGCCTCGGCGCGGTGATGGGCGCAAAGCGCGTCAAGTTCGTTTCCATCGACGACACTGGCACGCCACCGGTGATGCCGAAGAAGGCCGCCGAGTTCAAGGAAGCGGCGCGCGTCTTCGCGCAGACGCTGCTCGATCATCCGGTCAGCGGCCAGGGCCTGCCCACCTACGGCACCAACGTGCTGGTGAACATCCTCAACGAGGCCGGCGGCCTGCCGACGCGCAACTTCACGTCGGGCCAGTTCGCCGCGCACGACAAGATCTCCGGCGAGACGATGCACGACATCATCGTCGCCCGCGGCGGCATGCCGACGCACGGCTGCCACCCCGGCTGCCAGATCCAGTGCTCGCAGGTCTACAACGACAAGGACGGCAAGTACCTGACGTCCGGCTTCGAGTACGAGACCATCTGGGGCATGGGCGCCGACTGCTGCATCGAGGATCTCGACGACATCGCCACCGCCGACCACATCATGGACGACATCGGCGTGGACAGCATCGAGACCGCGGTCATGTTCGGCGTCGCCATGGAAGCCGGCGTGCTGAAGTTCGGCGACGGCAAGGAAGTCTGCCGCATGCTGAGCGACGAGATCGGCAAGGGCACGGCGCTCGGCCGCATCCTCGGCGGCGGCGCGGCGAACGTCGGCCGGGTCTACGGTGTCACGCGCGTCCCGGTGGTAAAGAACCAGGGCATCCCGGCCTACGATCCGCGCGCCGTCAAGGGCATTGGCGTCACCTACGCGATGAGCACCATGGGCGCCGACCACACCTCGGGTTACGCGGTGGCGACCAACATCCTGTCGGTCGGCGGCCACGTCGATCCGCTGTCGAAGGCCGGCCAGGTCGAACTGGCGCGCAACCTCAACATCGCCACGGCGGCCATCGACTCCACCGGCATGTGCCTGTTCATCGCCTTCCCGGCGCTCGACATCCCGGCCTGCCTGACGTCGCTGATCGACATGATCAACGCCCGCTTCGACATCAAGCTGACCGGCGACGACGTCACCGCGCTGGGCAAGGCGGTGCTGAAGACGGAGCATGCCTTCAACGTCGCGGCAGGCCTGACCAAGGAGCACGATCGCCTGCCCGAGTTCTTCAGCCTGGAACCCATCGCACCGCACAACGTGGTGTGGGACTTCACGCCGGAAGAGCTCGACGCCTACTGGGACTTCTGATGTCTCCTCCAGATGCCTGAACGGCATCCGTTGCCCCCGGTGCGCTTCAAACCCGCACCGGGGTCTTTTCCCCGCGAAGCGCCGATCGACGATCCGAGATGAACATCAAGCTGAGACTCTACGCGACCCTGCGCAGCTATCTGCCGCCCGACGCGGCGGCCGGCCAGGTCAGCCTTCAGTTGCCGGAGGCTGCGACCATCCCGGACGCGCTGGCCAGGCTCGGCGTACCCGTCGCGCTCGCGCACATCGTGCTCATCAACAATCGCCACGTCCTGCGCGACGACATCGCCGTCCGCAAGCTGGGCGAGGGCGACGAACTGGCGGTCTTCCCCGCGATCGGCGGAGGGTGATGAGCCGATCGGCCTCGCGCTTCAGCGGTTCTTGAAGCCCAGCAGGAAGCGGTGCGGCCCCGGCACTCCCGGCGGCACCAGCGCCACGCGGTCTCCCGGCGCGATGCTCGCGTTCGCCACGGCAAAGGCTTTGCGATTGACGAACATCACTTCGACGCGTTCCGGCGCGATAGACAGGCGGCGCAGCAACTCTTCGCCGTCCACGGCAACGTCCAACCGGAATGCGTACGGGTTGCCCCAGTCGCGCTCGCGGAACAGGTCCGCCAGCCCCATGAAAGCGTGCAACTCTATCGTTCCGCTCATTTTCCTTCCCCGGGGCGGACAGCCGCCGGGGTCCGCCCGGCGTGCTTCATCGACCCCACTTTCGTCTATATTATCGTCTGGCGGATGCGCCCCCGGGGCGTCCGCTGCAGCGATGCCGACGTCTCGCTGTTCCGTCGACCAGGAGCCCGAATGACCAAGCCCAAGATCGGCCGCGCCACGCTGCGCCGCGCCCGCGAGCTGCTGCTCGAAAGGGGCGAGGTGCCGACGAGCTACATGGTCGATGCGTCGCTGGCGCGTTCCTGGCTTCGCTCTTCTAGCGCCGGCCTGGCGCCCGAAGGCCGCCTTCCCGACGCCGGCCGTCTCGAGGCAAGGGAGCTGTCGCAGCTCACCGAGCGGCAACAGGAATTCATCGCCCATGCGCGGCCCGTGATGGAGTACCTGCACGCGCAGACGCGCGACTCGGACAGCATGGTCATCCTCGCCGACGATCACGGCGTGATCCTGCAGACCGTCGGCGATCCGGATTTCATGACGCGCGCCGAGCGCGTCGCACTGATGCCCGGCGTCAATTGGGACGAGCGCTACCGCGGCACCAACGGCATCGGCACCGCATTGGCGGAGAGCCATCCGCTGGTGGTGCAGGGCGGCGAGCACTTCCTCGAACGCAACGGCTTCCTCAGCTGCGCGGCCTCGCCCGTCATGGCGCCGGACGGGCGGCTGCTCGGCGTGCTCGACATCTCGGGCGACGAGCGGCGCTACCATCCCCATACGCTGGGCCTCATCCGTGCCGCCGCCCAGATGCTGGAGAACCGGCTGTTCGAGGCAAGCTACGGCCAGAGCCTGCGGATCCGCTTCCATCCCTTGGCCGAGGGCATCGGCACCGTCGCCGAGGGCGCCGCTGCGCTTTCTGAGGACGGCTGGATCATCGGCGCGACGCCGCAGGGCTTCGAACTGCTCCACCTCGCACGCGCCGACCTCGGCATCACCCCGCTGTCGCGCGTGCTGCAGGTGCGCCTGGCCGACCTGCTGGACTGGGGCAAGCGGCGGCCGGGTGAACCGCTGCTGGTGTCGCGCAACGACGGCGCCCGCCTGTTCGTTCGCGTCGAGCCCGGCCGGCCGCGCAGCGTCGGGTCGGCACGGGAGGCACCGAAGTCCAGGACCGCCAGCGATGCGCTGAGCGAGTTGTGCACCGGCGACGAGCGCATCGCTGCGGCAGTCGAGAAGGCGCGCAGGCTCATCGGCAAGCCTATCAGCCTGCTGCTGCAGGGCGAATGCGGCGTCGGCAAGGAATACTTCGCGCGCGCATTCCATTTGTCGGGTCCGCGCCGCGAGGGGCCCTTCGTCGTCATCAACTGCGCGGCCATCCAGGAAAGCCTGCTCGAGGCCGAACTGTTCGGCTTTGCGGGGACGCTTTGCCGTGACGAATACGCAGGCCGCCTGCGCGAAGCCGACGGCGGCACGCTGCTGATCGAGGAGATCGGCGACCTGCCGCTGCCGCTGCAGGGGCGGCTGCTCGGCGTCATGCAGAACCGGGCGATCACGCCGATGGGCGCCGAGAAGCCGATGGCGGTCGACGTGGTCATCGTCTGCAGCACGCGCCGGGACCTGAAGGCCGACATCGAGGCGGGGCGCTTCGATGCCGATCTCTACTACCGCATCAACGGCATGGCGCTGTCGCTGCCGCCGCTGCGGCAGCGCAAGGACTTCCCCCAGCTGCTGGCTCGCCTCCTCGAACAGCTCGCGCCGGGACGCGGCCTCACGCTGGATCCGGCCGTCGCCACCGCCTTCGCCGATTACGTCTGGCCCGGCAACGTCAGCCAGCTGGTCAACGCCCTCAAGGCCGCCTGTGCGCTGCTCGACGAGGACGACAACCATATCGGCTGGCAGCATCTTCCCGACGACCTGGTCGAGGAGCTGCGCTGGCGGCCGGCGGCGATGCCCGCGCCGGCACCGACCGAGAACCTGCGGGAACTCTCGGAAACGACGATTGCCCGGGCCATCGCGCTCAGCCACGGCAACATGTCCGAGGCCGCACGCCGGCTCGGCATCAGCCGCAACACGCTCTACCGCCGGCTGCGCCAGGGCGCGGCGGGCGGCGAGTCGTCGGGCTGAGCCCCCAACGGAGCAGAGGAGACCAGAATGAAGATCAGCGCGCGCAATGTCCTCAAGGGCACCGTCAAGCAACTGACCGCCGGCGCGGTCAATTCCGAAGTGGTGATCGAACTGCCGGGCGGCATCGAGATCGTCTCGATCATCACCCGGCACTCCGCCGATGCGCTGGGTCTTGCCGTCGGCAAGACCGCCTATGCGGTCATCAAGGCGTCCGACGTAATGATCGGCGAGCCGCACGATCCCAAACCGTAGGCACGCACAGAGCCCCCGCGCGCAGGATGCCGACGGCTCCCGGCAGGGGTTTTCCTTGCCATGATGCATTGGTGTCCATATAATGGAAACCGCTGGACGTGCCCCTCCAAGACACGCTGGCGGCTCTCTTTCGGGAGAGCGACTTTGCCGCCCGATTCAAGCGGAGCCTCAGGTGACTGGGGCTTTTTTTTGGCCGCTGCACGGGCTGCCCGCGCTTCCCCGCATAAATGAAAAAAGCCGCCGGTCGCCCGGCGGCTTCTTCTTGGCTGCGCCCCTGCTTCAGTGCGCGACGGCCATCTCCGCGCCGAGCCCGGTCTCGGACCGGATCTCCTGCGCGGCGAAGGAATCGCGTTCCTTCGCGGAGCTGGTGCTCTTGTCCGTGACGGAGGCTAGCCAGGCGACGATCAGCACCGCCGGCAGCACGACGAAGGTCGGGAAGTCGTACGGGAAGATCGCCGGTCCCATGTTGAGGACCTTGGTCCACACGGTGGGGCCGATGATCAGCAGGCCGATCGAGCCGAAGATGCCGGTGTAGCCGCCGAGCACCGCGCCGCGCGTGGTCAGGCCGCGCCAGAACACCGACAGCACCAGGATCGGGAAGTTGGCGCAGGCCGCGATCGAGAACGTGAGCGCCACGATGTACGCGACGTTCTGCTTCTCGAAGGCGATGCCGAGGATGATCGCCAGGATGCCCAGGCCGATCACCGCGATCTTCGAGACCCACACCTCCTGCGCCTCCGTGGCCTTGCCCTTCATGATCACGTTGGCGTAGATGTCGTGCGACAGCGCCGAGGCACCGGCCAGCGTCAGGCCCGAAACCACCGCCAGGATGGTGGCGAACGCGACCGCGGCGATGAAGCCGAGGAAGAAGTCGCCGCCGATGGCGTGGGACAGGTACACCGCGGGCATGCTGCCGCCACCCTTGAGGTCGAGGATGCTCTTGCTGATATTGACCACGTACTGCGGGTTGTTGGCAACCAGCACGATGGCGCCGAAGCCGATGATGAAGGTCAGGATGTAGAAGTAGCCGATGAAGCAGGTGCCGTAGAGCACCGACTTGCGGGCCGCCTTGGCGTCCGTCACGGTGAAGAAGCGCATCAGGATGTGCGGCAGGCCGGCCGTGCCGAACATCAGCGTCAGGCCGAGGGAAATCGACTCGACCGGGTTCGCCTTGGCGCCGATCGGCACCACCGACTTCATGATCTCGAGGTGCTTCGGATGGATCGCGACGGCGTCGGAGAACAGCTTCTCGAAGCTCCAGCCTTCGTGCGACATCACGCCCATGGCCATCAGCGTGGCGCCGCCGAGCAGCAGGCCGGCCTTGATGATCTGCACCCAGGTGGTCGCCTTCATGCCGCCGAAGGTGACGTAGATGATGATCAGCACGCCGACGATGACGATCGACTCGCGATAGGAGATCTGCGGCACCAGCGTGTGCAGCAGCTGCCCCGCGCCGACGGCCTGGCCGATCAGGTACCAGATCACGACGATCAGCGAGCCGATCGCCGCCATGGTTCGCACCGGCCCCTGCTGCAGGCGGAAGGAGGCGACGTCGGCATAGGTGTACTTGCCGAGGTTGCGCAGCCGCTCCGCGATCAGGAACAGGATCACCGGCCAGCCGACCAGCCAGCCGACCGAGAAGATCAGGCCGTAGAAGCCGTTCATGTACACCAGCGCGGCGATGCCCAGGAACGAGGCGGCCGACATGTAGTCGCCGGCGATCGCCAGGCCGTTCTGCAGGCCCGTGACGCCGCGTCCGGCGGCATAGAAGTCGGTGGCCGTCTTGGTGCGCGACGCCGCCCAATAGGTGATGCCGAGCGTGATGGCGACGAATATGACGAACATCACGATGGCGTGCCAGTTGAGCTGCTGTTCCGCGGGGGCGGCAG
>DASVZI010000067.1:0-51968 GCA_036391735.1 Rhodocyclaceae bacterium | reverse complement strand
GTCCCCCGGCGGACAAGAGCGATAGGGCGTCCGCCTCCTCCTTTACCTGCGCGAAGCAGAGCACCCCATCGGCCCAGGAACGGTGGTAGCCGAGCCCGAAAACCATCAAGCCGCGGGTGGCGGGGGATCGTCGACGCGTAGGTAAAGGAGGAGGCGCCGGCCTCTTGATCTTCGGCGCCGGGGGACACGAAGCGGCGACGATCCCCCGTCGCCCTCGGCGGGTCGCCAGCCGGCTACTGCACCGGAACGAGCCCCCGTCGCTCTCGGCGGTCGCCAGCCAAGAGGGTTCTTAACCCGACCCGACCTCGAGCTTCAGCTTCCGCCCCTTGCGCAGCTTCCCCTCGACATGCATGACGCACTGCTTGCAGTCGAAGCGCAGCGTCAGCTTCTCCTTGCCCTGCATCAGCGTCATCGGCTCCGGCTTGATGCCCTTGTGCTGCTTGGGGCAGAGATCGAAGCTGTAGCGCAGGCAGTGCTTGGTGATCATCAGGGAGACCGTGCCCGTCTCGCGGCCGGTTTCGAAGGCGTCGGCGATCACCCTGACGCCGTGTTTCTCGTAGAACTCTCGGGCCTTGCGATTGAAGACGTTGCCGAGGTAGGTGAGCTCGTGCTCGGGGTAGGGCGCGGGCGGTTCGACGGGTACCGCGCGCGGCGGCCGTTGGTAGGCCTTGGCGCGCGCGGCGTCGAGCAGGGTAACGGCGTCGCGGCGTAGCGCGTTGATCGCCGCCGCCGGAATGAACCAGGCTTGCGAGAGGTCGAGTTCGACGGCGAGCGGCTCGTAGATCGTGTTGCCCAGCTTGGCGAGGTTCTCGCGCAGGGTGGTGAGCGCGCGCTCGGCATTCTGCGCGGGCTCTTTGGGCTGTACCAGCGCTGCGGCGATCGCCACGCCGTCTTCGTCGGCCACGCGGAGCACGAAGCCGTCCGGCGCCTCGGTGAGTCTCAGGTGCACCCCGATGCGCCGCTCGGCCGAGTTCTTCTCCAGCAGGCGCTCGAACTCCTGGTCGCGGTTGCGGAACAGGCGGGTGCCGCGCGCCAGGCCCGCCGGGACGGCGGTGACGAACAGCCGGCGGCCGTCGGCACGGTTGATCCGCAGGCCCGCCAGGTCCTGGTGGTCGTCGAGGAAGGACAGCCCGTCGCCGTTGTTGAATTGCGTGCCGCCCGAGACCTCGATCCAATTCGGCCCCATGGCCGTCACCTCGCCGACCGGCTCGCCGGCGAACTTCGGCGTGTCGAAGGCGGCGATGTCCGCCTGCCGGCCGTTGACGAAATAGTCGGTGGCGCCTCGGTTGAAGGTCTTGTCCGGCTGGGGCTCGAAGGCGAAGGTGCAGCGGCCGCTCGACGAGGCGCGAAATGCCGGCGAGGCTTCGAGGATTTGGTCGATTTGGCGCCGATACCAGGCCGTCACGTTCTTGACGTAGGAGAGATCCTTGAGCCGCCCCTCGATCTTGAAAGAGCGGATGCCCGCCTCGATCAGGGCGCCCAGGTTCGCGCTCTGGTCGTTGTCCTTCAGCGAGAGAAGGTGGCGCTCCCGGGCGACCACCTGCCCGCCGGCGTCGGCCAGGGTATAGGGCAGCCGGCACATTTGCGCGCATTCGCCGCGGTTGGCGCTGCGGCCGGTGTAGGCGTGGCTGATGGTGCATTGGCCGCTGTAGCTGACGCAGAGGGCGCCATGGACGAAGAATTCGAGCGTGACCTTCGTCTGGTCCGCGATCTGCCGGATTTCCGCCAGCGTCAGCTCCCGCGCCAGCACCACCTGGGAAAAGCCGACCTGCTCCAGGAAGCGCACCTTCTCGACCGTCCGGTTGTCGGTCTGCGTGCTGGCATGCAACTGGATCGGCGGCAGGTCCAGTTCCAGCAGCCCCATGTCCTGGACGATGAGGGCGTCGGCGCCGGCCTCGAAGACCTGCCAGGCGATGCGCCGGGCTGTTTCCAACTCGTCGTCGCGCAGGATGGTGTTGAGGGCGACCAGGACGCGGGCCCGGTAGCGGTGGGCATGGGCGGCCAGGGCCTCGATGTCGGAGATTGAGTTCCCGGCGGCGGCCCGGGCACCGAAGGCGGGGCCCCCGATATAGACCGCGTCCGCCCCGTGGTTCAGGGCTTCGATGCCGAAAGCCAGATTCTTTGCCGGGGCGAGGAGTTCGAGGCGGTTGTCCATCACGAAAGAAATATCAGCCTGACGTCAACCTTGCTGCTGGTAATGCGTTTTTTGGCTCAGGCGGATGAACGCCAGCATACCAACAAGGGGAAGGAAGATGGGAAGTTCCTGCAAAGAGTCGTTCGAGGAGTTCCTCGAGTTGCTTAAGCGCGCCGGCATTGCGATCACGAATGAAGCGGAACTGCGCGAGCGCCTGGCCGAATCCCATCGCTGGCGCTACGCCTTCAAGACCCTGGCCGCCAATGGCCGCCAGATCGGCATCCGCTTCGCGGGCCCCGAAAGCGCCGAAATCCAGCGAGCCTTCGCCGAATTCGCCTTTCCCGACAGTGTCCTGCCCGTCTTCTCAGCCGCACTCCAGGCCGACGAATAATCCCCCGATCGCTGCCTAATCGACGATCTTGTTGATGGGCAGCTCGATCACCCCGCGGGCGCCGGCCTCGTAGAGGCTGGGAATCAGGTCCCGCACCCGCTTCTCCTCCACCACCGTCGAGATTTCGACCCAGGCCGGATCGGCCAGGGTCGAGACGGTCGGCGTGCCCAGCGCCGGCAGCAGGCCGATGATGCTATCCACCTGATCTTTCGGGACATTCATCGACAGCAGCACCCGCGTCGCGGCCGCGATGGCGCCCTTGAGCATCATCAGCAGGCGGTCGATCTTGGCCTTCTTCCAGCCGTCGCCCAGCGCTTCATGGTTGGCGATGAAGCGCGGCGTGCTCTCCAGCACCACGTGCATGACCTTCAACTGGTTGGCGCGCAGCGAGGACCCGGTCTCGGAGACGTCGACGATGGCATCGGCCAGGATGGGCGGCTTGACCTCGGTGGCACCCCAGGAGAACTCGATCTGGGCGTCGACGCCATGCTCGGCCAGGAAGCGCCGCGTCATGCCGACCGCCTCGGTGGCGATCCGCTTGCCCTGCAAGTCATTGACGGAATTGAAGGAAGAGCCTTCCTTGGACGCCATCACCCAGCGCACGATGCCGTAGTTGGGCCAGGGCGCCTTGAGGTCGGCGAGCTCCGCGATGTCGGCGCCGGTCTCCTGGATCCAGTCGAGGCCGGTGATGGCGCAGTCGAGCACGCCCTGACCGACGTAGCGCGCCATCTCCTGCGGCCGGATCAGGATGCACTGGATCTCGGCGTCGTCGATGTCGGGATAGTAGGACCGCCCGGAAATCCGCAGGTTGTAGCCGGCCCGGTTGAACAGGCTTTGCGTCGTCTCCTGCAGGCTGCCTTTCGGGATTCCGATGCGCAGGCGCTTGGCGGTCATGGTCATGCTCCCCTATCGACTTATCGGCTTGTAGCGGATTCGTTTTGGTTTTGCGCCTTCCTCGCCAAGCCGCTTGCGCTTGTCTTCCTCGTATTCCTGGTAGTTGCCTTCGTAGAAGAACCACTGCGACTCGCCCTCGCAGGCCAGGATGTGGGTGGCGATGCGGTCGAGGAACCAGCGGTCGTGGGAGATCACCAGCACGCAGCCGGAGAATTCCAGCAGGGCGTCTTCCAGCGCGCGCAGGGTTTCCACGTCGAGGTCGTTGGACGGTTCGTCGAGCAGCAGCACGTTGCCGCCCTGGATCAGCGTCTTGGCCAGGTGCAGCCGGCCGCGTTCTCCGCCGGAGAGGTTGCCGACGATCTTCTGCTGGTCGCCGCCCTTGAAGTTGAAGCGGCCGATGTAAGCGCGGCTGGGCATCTCGAACTTGCCCACCGTCAGCACGTCTGCCCCGTCGGCGATCGCCTCGAACACCGTCTTGTCGTTCTCCAGGCCCTCGCGGGACTGGTCGACCGCCGCCATCTTGACGGTGGGGCCGGTGACGATCTCGCCGGAGTCCGGCGTCTCGATGCCTTGGATCATGCGGAACAGGGTGGATTTACCGGCGCCGTTCGGACCGATGATGCCGACGATGGCGCCGGCCGGGATCTTGAACGACAGGTCGTCGATCAGCAGGCGGTCGCCGAAGGCCTTGCTGACGTTCTTGAACTCGATGACCTCGTTGCCCAGGCGCTCGCCGGGCGGGATGAAGATTTCCTGGGTCTCGTTGCGCTTCTGGTACTCGACGCTCGACATCTCCTCGTAGCGGGCGAGGCGCGCCTTGCTCTTGGCCTGGCGCGCTTTGGGGTTCTGGCGCACCCATTCGAGTTCCTGCTTCATCGCCTTCATGTGGGCATCGATCTGCTTCTGCTCCTGCTCGAGGCGTGCTTCCTTCTGCTCGAGCCAGGACGAGTAGTTGCCCTTCCAGGGGATGCCTTCGCCGCGGTCGAGTTCGAGAATCCACTCGGCCGCGTTGTCGAGGAAGTAGCGGTCGTGGGTGACAGCCACGACGGTGCCGGGGAAGCGCGTCAGGAACTGCTCGAGCCACTCGACCGACTCGGCGTCGAGGTGATTGGTCGGCTCGTCGAGCAGCAGCATGTCGGGTTTCGAGAGCAGCAGCTTGCACAGCGCGACGCGGCGCTTCTCGCCGCCCGAGAGGTTCTTGATGGCGGCATCCCAGGCCGGCAGGCGCAGCGCGTCGGCGGCGATTTCCATCTGCGTCTCGGTGTCCGCGCCGGCAGTGGCGATGATGGCCTCGTACTTGGCCTGCTCCTCGGCGAGCTTGTCGAAGTCGGCCTCCGGATCGGCGTAGGCGGCGTAGATCTCGTCGAGCTTCTGCTTGGCCTCCATCACTTCGCCGAGGCCCGACTCGACTTCCTCCTTGACGGTCTTCTCGGGATCGAGCTGCGGCTCCTGCGGCAGGTAGCCGATCTTCATGTTCGGTTGCCACTGCACTTCGCCGTCGTATTCCTTGTCCACGCCGGCCATGATGCGGATCACGGTTGACTTGCCCGAGCCGTTGAGGCCCAAGAGGCCGATCTTGGCGCCGGGGAAGAAGGACAGGGAGATGTTCTTGATGATCTGCCGCTTCGGCGGCACGATCTTGCTCACGCGGAGCATAGACATTACGTATTGGGCCATTTTGCTTGGAGGGTGCGAAAATCGAGCCCGCAAGCTTACCACCGTGGCCGTGGCGGCCCGGGACAAAATCGAATCAGAACAAGGGGACCGGACGCATGGGCTTGATTTCCACGATGACCGGCTGGCTGTCGCCGGGCGCGCTCGGCGAGACCGAGCGCCAGGCCATCGAGAAGATCATCGACCGCGTCGATCCGCGGCTGCGCGTCGTCTCCGGCTACCAGCGCAAGCTGGCGAAGGCCGTGCGCGAGGCGATCGAGTATTGCGACGCGCTGGTCGCGGCGATTCCCGGGCCGGTGGAGGTGGACGTCAAGGCCTTCGGCAAGGACCCGCTGGTGCACGCCTTCTTCGCCGCGCCCGACGACATTTCGCGCATGCTCGGCACCAGCCGCGAAGTGAAGAAGTTCATCGCCGCGCCGGAAAACGTGAGCGGCGACGAGATCTATGCGCTGATCGGCATGCGGCGCAAGGAGAAGACCGTGCTGGCCCCGGCGCTGCAAGGCGAATTCGTGCGCGAGGGCGTGCCCCAGCGGCTGCTGTACTTCGCCGACCACACGCTGCGCGAATTGAGCCTCGATGCCGACAAGACGCGCCAGGGCCTGCGCCATTCGGCCTGCGACAGCCTCGCCGCGAGCTTCGCCGTCCATCTCGACGCGCTGCGCAGCGAGAGGGTGGACGTCCATATGGCGTGGGAGCAGGAGCGCGCCTTTGCCCGCAGCGCCGCCGAGCAGGCGGCGTCGGAAGCGCAGGTCCACGAGCACCGCAAGCTGGAAATCGAGGAGAGCCTGCGCGAGATGTCGTCCTCGCTGGAGCCCGCCCGCGTGCTCGATGCCCTGGCGGAATGGCTGTCCAACCCGGAACCCCGCCTGCGCCTGGTGTCCACCTCGGTCTACGTCGATCGCCTCGGCGTGCTGACGCAGCCGGTACCGGGCAATCCGGACGTGCAGATGCTGAGCTTTCCCGAACTGGTCGGCCGCGATCGCCGCCACTGGATCGTGCTGCTGGTGCGCATCCCGCGCGACGAGGCGGTGCGCGCGCAGAAGGAATACGGCGAAGCCAACAGATACTTGATTATCTGAGCGCGGCCAGCTCGGCGCGCAGCGCGTCGATCTCGTCCAGCATGTCGGCCACCAGTGCCGCCAGTTCCGGCCCCGCGTCGAAATCCCGCTCCATCTGGCGCATGCGCCGGGCGCGCAGCAGTGCCGATGAAGACAAGCGCCAGACGCCGGCAGCGCAATCGACGTGCGGCAGGAAGCCTTCCTCGATATGGCGCAGCAGCCAGTCCGTTTCCACGGTGCAGGCGGCCGCGGCTTGTTCGAGCGTCAGCCAGGATTCCTCGACCAGGCTGCCGACCAGGACGTCGTCGTCACGCATGGCTGCCGCTCCTTTCCCGCCGCGGGTCGAAGGCCAGCTCCTGCGCCATCTGCTCGTAGAGCTGCCGCGCCTTCGGCGTGTCGGCCGGCGGCAATACCACCAGGATTTCGAGCAGCAGGTCGCCCGGCGGATCGCCGGGAATGCCCTTGCCGCGAACGCGCAGCTGCTTGCCGCTCTGGGCTCCTTCCGGAATGCGCACTTTCAGCGATCCGCTGGGCAGGTCCACTGCGACCACCGCGCCCAGGGCCGCCTCCCAGGGCGCGACCGGCAACGCCATATGGAGGTCGCGTCCATCGGCGCGCAGCCGCCCATGCGGACGGAAATGCACTTCGAGCATCAGGTCGCCGGCGGCGCCGCCGCCCATGCCGGGGGCGCCCTGGCCGGCCAGCCGGATGGTCTGGCCTTCGCGCACGCCCTTAGGGATCTTCACGTTGAGGGTGCGGGTCTCCAGCGCCATGCGGCCGTCGGGGCCCATGCGGGGCACGCGCAGGCTGATCTGGCGCACCGCGCCGGTGAAGGCGTCCTCGATGTCGAGCAGGATCTTGGCGTGATGGTCCTCGCCCTGGCTGCGGAAATGGCCGCCGCGCGCCTGGAATCCGCCGGGTGCCGCACCCATGCGCCCGAACAGTTCGGCGAAGAAGTCCGAAAAGTCGCCCGCGTCGCCCGGGCCGAAGCCGCGACCCGAGAACTCGAAGCCGGCATCCCAGTCGGGCGGCGGATGGAAGTCCTGGCCCGGCCGGTAGCCGCGGCCGATCTGATCGTAGGCCGCCCGCTTCTCCGGGTCCGAGAGGACCGTGTAGGCCTCGTTGACCTCCTTCATCCGCGCTTCGGCGTCGGGCTCCTTCGACACGTCCGGGTGGTACTTGCGCGCGAGCTTGCGGAAGGACTTCTTGATGTCCTCCGCCGTCGCGTCCCGGGCCACGCCGAGCGTCTGGTAGTAGTCCCTGAATTCCATGTGGGGTCCCGCCTGAAATTCCGACGATCCATTATTTGGGGACGCCCGAGCCGGCGTCAAGGCGGGTATTGAAGTCCGCGTCGGCGTCCCTATCTAGGCAAGCGAAGGCGCCGTGGCGGCGCCGCATCCAAGCAAGGAGGACCGACATGATGTATCGCTCCGTGTTTCCGCGCGACGTGTTCGCCGAACTCGACCGCCTGCAGCGCGAAATCCAGCAGGCCGTCGATTATTCCCCCAGCATCCGCGGCATCGGCCGCGGCGGCTTCCCGGCCATGAACATCGGCGGCACCGCGAAGTCCGTCGAGATCTTCGCCTTCGCGCCGGGCGTCGATCCGGCCAGTCTCGACGTGCAGATCGAGAAGGGCGTGCTGACGGTGGCCGGAGAACGCAAGGTCGACCCGGTGCCCGACAAGGCGTCGATCCACATCGACGAGCGCTTCGCCGGCCGCTTCCGCCGGGTGGTGAGCCTGCCCGAGGATGTCGATGCCAACAACGTCCACGCGAAGTACCGCGACGGCGTGCTGCACATCAGCATCGCGCGCAAGGAAGCGTCGCAGCCGCGCCGCATCGCCGTCCAGTGAGGAGAATGCCATGAGCGAAAACGTGACCACCAAGCAAGCCGAAGCCGCGCGCCAGGAGGCGGCCATGCTGCCGCCCGTCGATGTCATCGAGGATGCCGCGGGCATCACCCTGTTCGCCGACCTGCCGGGCGTGACCCGCGAGCGTCTCAACCTGCATGTCGACGCCGACACCCTGACCATCGAGGGACAGGTTCTTCTCGACGTGCCCGACGGCATGGAGGCGAGCCACGCCGAAGTCAGCCTGCCGCGCTACCGTCGTGTCTTCACGCTGTCGAAGGAGCTCGATCCCGACAAGGTGGAGGCACAGTTCGACAGGGGCGTGCTGAAGCTGCGCATCCCGAAGGCCGAGCACGCGCAGCCGCGCAAGGTCGAGATCAAGGTGGCGTAGGAATTGCGCGCTCGGCTCCTGGCATAGTCCTATCGGGCCGAGCGCGGTCACTATCCCGTTCGCGCTCGAATATGGCGAACGGTTTTCATGGTAGTCTGCCTCGCCGCCGCTTGGGGGTGACGAGGTATGCTCGGGTCCTCGCGGCGACACCGGATTGTCCCTGCCATGACTCCAAAGCCGCCCATAAGAATCGCAACGATCTCCAATAATCCCAATCCCGATTGGGTATGGATCCGCGACCTCATGGGGCCGGATTTTTCGGTCGACGGGCGAAAGCTCGAATGGGCAGGTTTTTCCACCGCGCCGGAACGCAGAGCCGCTTCTGAACTCGGGCGGAGAATGTTCCGCAAGGTCCCCGGCCTCGGCCGTTACCGCGGCGCCCGGATGCTGGCGCAGGAGGCGCGCAGGCGGCCCTTCGATCTCATCGTCTCTCATGGCCCCTGGACGACGGCCTGGACGCAGTTCGCGTTGGGCCAGGCGAATGTAAGGACGAGTCATCTCGCTTTTTCGTTCAACTTCACGGACCTTCCCGACGGTCTGCGCAAGGCGATGATGAAGCGCAGCTTCGAGAGCGTGGACGCGTTTGCCGTCTTCACCGATGGCGAACAGGACCTTTACGCCGACTGGTTCGGCCTGGACCGGGAAAGGTTCATTCGCGCGCCTTGGGGCGTCGCCCCGCCTCTTTCCGAGCCTCCGCCGCGGCGGATGATCGAACATGACTATGTCGTCGCCCTCGGTGGCGAGGCCAGGGACTATGCAACCCTGTGCGAGACGGCACGCCTTTGTCCGGAGATGCGATTCGTCGCCGTTGCCAGGCCGCACAACTTCGCGGACCTCGCGCCGCCGGACAACCTCGAGGTCTTCTTCAACCTGCCCTTCAGGGATGCCTGGGGCATCGTCTGGCATGCCCGCGCCGCACTGATCCCCTTGCGCAGCCGGGAGACCGCCTGCGGGCTGGTGACGCTCGTGGGCGGGATGCATTTGGGCAAGGCCCAGGTCGTCACCGCCGCCGCGGGTCTTCTCGACTACGTAGAAGACGGCTCGACGGCCTTGCTCGTTCCGCCTCGGGATGCCGGCGCGATGGCCGCCGCTGTCCGCCGACTGCTGGCCGATCCGGCGCTCGCGGCGCGCATCGGGGCCCGCGCGAAGGCTTACGCCGGCGCCCAATGTTCCGAGGCAGCGACCGTCGCGTTCTTTCGGGACTTCCTGATTCGCCGGTTCGGCTAGGGCAATCGCGGCGCGGCGGATGCCCCGCCGCAGGGCCGCGTCTCAGCCGTTCCGGCAGGCGTCCCCGGGGCATCCCCATTCCGGCGCGCCCGACTTCAGCAGTTCAAGGATCCGGTCCGCGACCAGCCGCGCCGTCTGATTGCGCTCCGCCTCCGGCACATCGTCCATCAGGAAGACCTTGGAATACTTCTTGTGCATGGGCAGGGCGTCGAAATGGACGATCCGTTCCGGGGCGATCAGCTTGTTGAGCACGCGCCCGTTGCACTTGAGGAAGCAGCCGTCGATCACGATGCAGCGATCCGCATTCCTGACCCAGCGCGCCATGCCCGAATGCGGGACGAAGAAGGTTTCGGCGTGACAGGCCCGCGCCATATCCTGGCCTTCTCGTGCCACGATGTTCGCGGCGAGGCGAGCGATGTCGCCCCGGATGCAGGGGCCTTCACAGGAAAAGACGGGCGTCTTGCCGCGTGCGATGGCGTCCTCGGCGTGCTTCTCGCCGGTGGCGCAGTGGCCTTCGACGGCCTCGACCTCGATTGAAAAGTCGGGAGTGGATTTGCTCATGTCGTGTTCATTCCAAAAGGGTTCAAGTACCGGATTGGTACCTGCCTTGGACGAACGAGCCAGCCCAATGGATACGGATGACGGCCTCAGCCGGTCGTCGCTGCGCTAGCTGTCCTCCAGCAGCGCCTCCGCCGTGGTACCTACGCGCACGTTGCCCCACAGCCGCCCGCCGATCTCGATCGGCATGGCGAGGTCGCAGAGGATCTCGCCGGTGTCCCGCAGGTAGGTGCGGATCAGCAGCGGCTCCGCGTTCTTCGCGGCGCGCAGTTCCCCGGGGTTGTCGAACTTGCGATGGCAGCGGTTGCCGACGAGGTCGACCGCCGGGTCGCCGGTCAGCGGCTTGGAGAACTTCAGGTTGTGGCAGGACAGATAGCCGTCGCTGTTCACGCCCACGGCGTAGGCGCAGCCGGGAACGTCCTTCAGGCACTCCTCGAGCAGCGGCTGGCAGCGCCGGGTGAACTCCTCGTCCCAGGCGACGCGGTATTTCGGCGGCTGGTGGTTGCCGAACGGCTGGTAGCGCTTGTCGAAGACGTCGATTCCCTTCTTCGCCATGTCGTCGAGTTCGCGCCGGATCTCGTCGCGGAAGCGGCGCGTGCGGGCCACCACGGCGTCGAAGGCACCGTGGCCGATGGTGAAGCGCGATATGAGCTCCTGCACCGCCTCGGTCGACAGGGACAGGGCCGCGGTGCGCTGGCCGGAGTCCTCCATGTGGCCGGCGACCTCGGTCGACAGCGCATGGATGCGATTGACGTTCTCGTGGACCTGGCCGTTGGTGGCCGAGAGCTGCTCCATGGCTGCGGCTATGTGCAGCAACTGCTCGTCGGTGCGCTCGAAGTCGGTCACCATGCCGCGGAACTGGGTGGCGGAGCGTTCCACGACTTCCCGCGTGCGCTGGACGTCGGCGCTGATCTCTTCGTTTTCGGCGCGGGTGTTCTTCACCTGGGTCAGCATGGCGCCGGCGTTGCCGGCGATTTCCGACGTGGCGGCATTGACGCGCTCGGCGAGCTTGCGCACTTCGTCGGCGACCACGGAGAAGCCGCGGCCGGCGTCCCCCGCGCGCGCGGCCTCGATGGCGGCGTTGAGCGCCAGCAGGTTGGTCTGCTCGGCCACGTCGCGAATCAGCGCAGCGAATTGGTTGACGCTCTCCGAGCGGCGCGAGAGATCGTCGACCGTATGGTTGAAATGCAGCACCTTCTCGCTGACGGTGTTGATGCGCGCGCTGATCTCCTGCATCTCCTGGAGCGAGACGCGCGCGGTGCCGAGGTTGGCGTGGGTCGAATCGGCGATGAGCTGGGTGCTGCGGGAGACCTCCTCGATCGCCTGGGTCGCCTGGGCGCTCGCCGTGAAGACCAGCTCCGTCAGTTCGCCCTGGCTGCGGACCGTCCTCGTCGTGTCATCCAGCCGGACTTTCACCTGGGCGGCGTCGCGGGCGATGGAAACCGACGAGTGCCGGACGTCGCCGATGATCTGGCGCATCTTGGCCGCGAAGCCGTTGTAGCGCTCCGCCATGTCGCGCAGTTCGTCGTGCGTCTGCAGCGGCAGGTCGCGCGAGAAGTCGCCCTCGCCGTGGCCGAGTTCGTCGAATATCTGCGTGATCGCCTTGACGGGACGCACGATCAGGTGGCGCAGATAGAGGAATTGCAGCAGGTGCCAGGCGAGCGAGGCGACGGTCAGCGCCGCCAGCACGGCGAGTCCGGCATCCAGGCGGGACATTACGAATGAGCCGGCGGCGTCGCCGCGCGGCAGTCCGTCGCGGATCTCGCCGCGCAGGTTCAGGTAGAAGCCGACGTAGGCGAGATCGGCGAGGAACAGCAGCAGGATGCTCGACAGCTTCTTCCCGAGGGTGTTCCAGAAGGTCTTCTCGACCTGTTCGTAGATCTCATGCCACGTCGACATCCGGTTCTCCAGGCGCCGGGGCGGCTGCCCCGGCGCTTTGTCGCCCTTAGGGAATCATCCAGGGCAGCACGTAGGCCTGCAGCGTCGTGATGACGCCCACGAGCACGCACAACAGGACGCTGTGCTTGACGGTGAAGCGGAACAGGTCCGCCTCGTGACCGATCAGGCCCACCGCGGCGGTCGCCACGGCGATCGACTGCGGCGAGATCATCTTGCCGGTGACGCCGCCGGTGGTGTTGGCCGCCACCAGCAGGGTGTCGTGCACGCCGATCTGCTGCGCCGTGGTTGCCTGCAGGTTGCAGAACAGCGCGTTCGACGAGGTGTCCGAACCGGTGAGGAAGACGCCGAGCCAGCCGAGGAAGGGCGAGAAGAAGCTGAAGGCGAGCCCGGTTCCCGCGAGCAGCAGCGCCAGCGTCGACGACAGGCCCGAGTAGTTGGCGATGTAGGCGAAGGCCAGCACCATGCCGATCGAGTAGATCGGCTTCAGCAGCTCGACGAAGGTCTCGCCGAAGGTCTTCACCGCCTCAGCCGGCTTCATGCGCAGCATGACGGCCGTGACGATGGCGGCGATCAGGATGGCGGTGCCGGTGGCCGACAGCCAGTTGAACGAATAGACGGCCGGGTAGGGGCTGGCGGCCTTGACGATCGGCGGCACCTTGGTGACCAGCTTGTCCAGCATCGGCACCGGGGTGTTGATGACCGTCCAGGCCAGCTCGCCGCCCTTGTTGAACAGCGCCTTGAAGGGCTTGAGCGACCAGATGGTGACGAACACCGTGAGAATGATGAACGGCGACCAGGCCTTGAAGATCTCGCCCAGCGAATGGGCTTCGGCCTTCACCGTCACTTCCTGGCCTTCGAAGCGGAAGATGCGCTTGGGCTTCCAGACCTTCAGGAAGGCGGCCAGGCAGATCAGGCTGATGAGGGCCGAGGTGATGTCCGGCAGCTCGGGGCCGATGAAGTTGGAGGTGAAGAACTGCGACACCGCGAAGCTGAGGCCGCACACCAGGATCGCCGGCCAGCATTCGCGCACGCCGCGCCAGCCGTCCATGATGATGATGACCCAGAAGGGCACCAGCACGGAGAGCAGCGGCAGCTGGCGGCCGGCCATGGCGCCGATCTTCATCGCGTCCATGCCCGTGACCTGGCCCGCGACGATCACCGGGATGCCCATGGCGCCGAACGCGACCGGGGCGGTGTTGGTGATGAGGCAGAGGCCGGCGGCGTAGAGCGGATTGAAGCCGAGGCCCACCAGCAGGGCAGCGGTGATCGCCACCGGCGCGCCGAAGCCCGCCGCGCCCTCGAGGAAGGCGCCGAAGGAGAAGCCGACCAGCAGCATCTGCAGGCGCTGGTCCTCGGTCAGCGATACCACCGAGGCGCGGATGATCTCGAACTTGCCGGTCTTGACCGTGATCTTGTAGAGGAAGACCGCCGACAGGATGATCCAGGCGATCGGCCAGAGGCCGAACAGGAAGCCGTTGCCTGCCGCGGCGAGCGCCATGTCGGCCGGCATCTGGTAGAACAGCACGGCGACCGCGAGCGCCAGGATGACGGTGATCGTCCCGGCGATATGGCCCTTCAGTCGCATGACGGCGAGCGCGACGAAGAAAAAGATGATCGGGATCGCCGCGACCAGCGACGACAACCAGAG
Source organism: Rhodocyclaceae bacterium (assembly GCA_036391735.1). Taxonomy (GTDB): domain Bacteria; phylum Pseudomonadota; class Gammaproteobacteria; order Burkholderiales; family Rhodocyclaceae; genus Nitricoxidireducens. The sequence goes on along the minus strand of DASVZI010000067.1, from coordinate 38,245 downwards.
GTTGCCGAGCGGATCGTAGACTTGTTGCCAGGTTTGCATGGTGTTTCTTCCTCCTCTCCTTGATTGACGTTCTTGCTCCGGTGCTTCTTCAGCAGCCCGCGGCAGTGGGGCGGCTGCATTCCTCCAGCAGATAGGCGATCGAGCGATACGTCCGCCCGGTTTCCGCCGTGAGGCCGATTTCGCAGGTGCGGTTGGTCGAGACGCCTTCGCGGCAGTCCGCCGGCAGCGCGCCGTGCACCTTGCGCAGGGCGTGCACGTTGAGTTCCGGGACGACGAAGCCGCGGTCGCCGCCGAAGCCGCAGCAGGTGACGCCGGCGGGTTCGACGATGCGCTCGGTGCAGGCTGCGAGCAAATGTCGCAACTTGGCGACGTCGCCGGCGCGGCGCACGCTGCAATTGACGTGGAGGGCGATGGGGCCGGGCTTGCGTGTCAGGCGCAATCGCGGCAGCAGCGCGTCGTGCGCGAACTCGTGGAAGTCGAACAGCGGCAGCCGGCCGGCCAGGTGCTTGCGCATGCGCGCCGAGCAGGCGCTGGCGTCCATGATGACGGGATGGAAGCCGCCGCGGCCGTCGTCGGCCGCTTTCATCAGCGCGGCGAGAACCTCGTCGGCCATGCGGTCCGCTTCGTCCGCCATGCCCTTGCTCGCCAGCGTCTGGCCGCAGCAGAGCCGGTCGCAGCCCTCGGGCAGGCGGGGCGAGTAGCCGGCGCGCTCGAGCAGTGCGATGACGACCTCGGGAAGTGTGGCCTCGCCGGGCGCGGCGGGGCCGAAAATGCGTCCGCCGCAGGCGGGAAAGTAGACGACGGGGTCGCCGGCGCCACCCGATACGCTGGGCTCGCGCCCGGGCTGCGGCATGCCGCGGCGCCAGGCGCCGCCCGACAGGCGGCCGACGACGGCGTCGCCCAGCACGCCGGCGACCGCGTGTCCCGCGGCGAGGCCCACGCGCGCCACGCCGGCGACGGAGCCGAAATGGCCGGCCGTCCATTCGCCGACATGCTTCGCCACGCCGCCGAGCCCGCGACCGCGCAGGCGGCGCGTCAGCTCGCCGGTGTCGATGTCCACCGGGCAGGCGGTGGAACAGAGCCCGCAGCCGGCGCAGGTGTCGAGTCCGAAGTAGGCGAAGTCCACGCCAAGGGCGCCGGGCGCCTCGCCGGCGGCGGCGCGGCGCGACAGCTCGCGCCAGCTGACGATGCGCTGGCGCGGGCTGAGCGTGAGGCGATGCGATGGGCACAGCGGCTCGCAGAAGCCGCATTCGATGCAGCGGTCGACGATGTCCTCGGCAGCCGGCATCGGCTTGAGGTTCTTCAGGTGGGCCTGCGGATCGGCGTTGATGATGACGCCGGGGTTCAGCAGATTGCCGGGGTCGAACAGGCGCTTGATCCGGCGCATCAGCAGGGTGGCCTGCCGGCCCCATTCGAGCTCGACGAAGGGTGCCATGTTGCGGCCGGTGCCGTGCTCGGCCTTGAGCGAGCCCTGGTACTTGCCCACGACGAGCTGGCAGACGTCGTCCATCAGCCGCGCGTAGCGGGAAACCTCGGCCTCGCTGCCGAAATCCTGGGTGAAAACGAAATGCAGGTTGCCTTCGAGCGCGTGGCCGAAGATGATGGCTTCGTCGTAACCATGGCGCCGCAGCAGCGCCTGCAGGTCCAGGGTGGCGGCCGCCAGCGATTCGATCGGAAAGGCGACGTCCTCGATGATGACCGTGGTGCCGGCGCGGCGCATTGCGCCGACCGACGGGAAAGTCCCCTTGCGAACCTTCCAGTAGGTTTCGCAAGTGGCGGCGTCGGTGGAGAACGCGGGCGGCTCGACGGTCTCGATGCCCGCGAGCGCGTCCAGTGCGGCGGCGATGCGCCGCTCCAGCAGCGCGGCGTCGCCCCCGCGCACCTCGATCAGCAGGGCGGCGGCATCGGGGCCCAGGGTGCGCATGATCGGCGGCAGGCCTGGCTTGTCCTCCACGGAGCGCAACGCCGGGCGGTCGAGCAGCTCGACCGCGGCGACGGGCTGCGGCTTGAGTGCGATCACCGCCTGGCAGGCCGCCTCGATCGAGGGGAAGAACACCAGGGCGCTGGCCTTGTACGGATCCTCGGCCACCGTGCGGTAGGTGATGCGCGAGATGAAGCCGAGCGTTCCTTCCGAGCCGATCATCAGGTGGGCGAGGATGTCGACCGGATTGGTGAAATCGATCAGCGCGTTGAGACTGTAGCCGGTGGTGTTCTTGATCTTGTACTTGCGCCGGATGCGGTCGGACAGTGCGGCGTCCGCGCGGGTCTCGGCGGCCATCTTCTCGAGTTCGGCGAGCAGCGCCGCATGGCTGACGCGAAAGCGCGCCACGCTGCCCGGGTCCTCGGTGTCCAGCAGGGTGCCGTTCGCCAGCACGACCCGCATGCCGGCCAGCGTGCGATAGCTGTTCTGCGCGGTGCCGCAGCACATGCCGGAAGCGTTGTTGGCGGCGATGCCGCCGATCTTGCAGGCATTGATGGAGGCGGGGTCGGGGCCGATCTTGCGTCCCAGCGGGGCGAGCCGGGCGTTGGCCTCGCCGCCGACCATGCCGGGGCCGAGGCGGACCGTGGCGGCGTCCGGCGCGATGTCGCAGGTGGCGAAGCTCTCGCCGATCAGGGCCAGCACGCCGTCGGTGACGGCCTGTCCCGACAGGCTGGTGCCGGCGGCACGGAAGGTGACGTGGCGGCCATGGGCGGCGGCAGCCTGCAGCAGCGCCTGCACTTCCTGCTCGCTCTCGACGACGGCCACGACCTCGGGGATCATGCGGTAGAAGCTGGCATCGGTGCCGTAGGCGAGGCGGCGCAGGTCATCGACGATCACCTGCGGCGCCGGCAGGATGCGCTTGAGGGCGGCGGCGAGGGACATCAGCGGCGCCTCTCGCGCATCAGGTCGCGCAGGCGTTTCGACGCCGGTACCAGCGGCGTGCGGCAGCGCGTCCAGGCGCCTTGCTCGGTGGGGGAAAGCGCGCGGCCGCGGCTGAGGAACCATGTGGCGATGCGGTACAGCCGCAGTCGGCTGTAGACCAGCGACCAGGCGCGCCAGATCGCGCTGACCTTGCCGGTACGGGCGCTGCCGCTGCCGCGCAGGTGGGCGGCCTCGGGCCGCGCCTGGGCTTCCGTGCGCAGCCGGATCAGGATGTCCACGATGGGGATGCGCACCGGGCATACCTCGGCGCAGGCGCCGCACAGCGTCGAGGCGAAGGCCAGCGGATAGGTCGATTCCAGCCCGAGCAGGTGGGGCGACACGATGGCGCCGATCGGGCCGGGATAGACGGTGCCGTAGGCATGGCCGCCGATGCGGGCGTAGACCGGGCAGTGGTTCATGCAGGCGCCGCAGCGGATGCATTGCAGCGTGGCGCGCAGCTGGAGGTCGGCATAGGCCTGGGTGCGGCCGTTGTCGAGCAGGATCAGGTGCACCTCGTCCGGCCCGTCGAGCTCGTCCGGCTTGCGCGGACCGGTGATGAAGTTCTGGTAGGTCTCCACCGGCTGGCCGGTGGCCGAGCGCGGCAGCAGGCTGTTCAGCACGGCGACGTGCTCGAGCTTGGCGACGACCTTCTCGATGCCGGTGATGGCGACGTGCACGCGCGGCACCGTGGTGCACATGCGGCCGTTGCCTTCGTTCTCGACCAGGAACAGCGTGCCGGTTTCGGCGACGGCGAAGTTCACCCCCGACAGTCCGATATCGGCCGCGGCGAACTTCTTGCGCAGCACCTGGCGGCCGATGCGGATCAGCTCGTCGACGTTCTCGGTGTAGGCGACGCCGGGCAGCTTCCGTTCGAACAGCCGCGCGATCTCCTGCTTGGTCTTGTGGATCGCCGGCATGATGATGTGCGAGGGGCCCTCGCCGGCGAGCTGGACGATGTATTCGCCCATGTCGGTCTCGAGGGCCTCGACGCCGGCCGCTTCCATGGCGTGGTTGAGGCCGCATTCCTCGCTGACCATCGACTTGCCCTTGACCATGCGCTTCGCCTCGCGACGCCGCGCGATGTCGAGCACGATCGCGTTGGCCTCCGCCGGGGTTTCGGCCCAATGAACGATCACGCCGTTGGCGGTGAGCTTCGCTTCCAGTTGCTGCAGCAGCTCGGGCAGGTTCGCCAGCGCATGGCGGCGGATGGCGGATCCCAGGTCGCGCAGGCGTGCGAGTTCGTCGGCGTCGGGGAACTGCGCGCGGCGCTTGGCCTGCAGGAAGTCCATCGCGCCGCGGAAACTCTTGCGCAGGTTCGGGTCGTTGACGGCGGCGCGGCTGCGCTCGGCGAAGCTGGGGTGGAATTCGATCGGCTGGCTCATGATTTCACCAGCAGCACGACGAGTTCCCTCGGCCCGTGGGCGCCGTAGGCCAGCGTCTGCTGGATGTCGGCGGTCTTCGACGGCCCGGACACCACGAGGGCGTTGGTCGGCATGCCGTCGGCCCAGCGCTCGGCGATCATGGCGGAGCGCAGGTCGGCGTGGATGCGCGAGGCGTCGAGCAGGGCGAAGTGGATCGGCGGCACCAGCGACAGCAGGCGCGGCGCGCCGGCGTCGGGCCAGAGGACCAGGCTGCCGGTATCGGCGATCGCGCTCTTGACGGGCGAAAAACCGGCGTCGATGCCGTCGAACATCTCGTCTTTCCAATCGTGCGCGAGGCGTTCGTAGCGCACCAGCTCCAGGCGTCCGGCGGCACTCGCCGTCAGCCGCTCCGCAGAGGGCGCGCCGGTGCCGATCAGCATGCGGCGCACGCCCTTCTCGGCGGCGAGACGGCAGAGCAGGTCCGGCCAGGCGTCGGGGTCGGTGTCGTGAACTTCGGCGTGAGCGGCCCCGATGTTCGTCCAGAAGCGCGCGACGCGGATAGCGGCGTCGCCCTGGCTGGCGGCGCTTCGCCACTCGGTGAGGTCGGGCAGCGGAACGGGTTCGCCGCGCGGTGCGGCGGTGAGTCGAGCCAGGATGTTGGCGCGCGCGCTCATGCTTCACCTCCGGTACGACGCCACAGGAAGCTCGCGATGTGCTCGCCCGGCAGGCTCGGCTCCTTGCGCCGGAGATCCTGGTCCTGGCGCGCGGCGCGGCCGGTGATGTTGAGCAGGCAGCCGCAGTCGGCGCTGACGACGCGCTGTGCGCCGGCCTCCTTCAGGGCTGCCACCTTCTCGGTGACCATGGCCTCGGAGATGTCGGGCTGCAGGATGGCGAAGGTGCCGCCGAAGCCGCAGCACTCCTCCGCGCGCGCCTGCTGCGCCACCGTGACCTGCGACAGTCCGGCGAGCAGTTTGGCGCTGGTTTCATGCACGCCCATTTCGCGGCGCGCATGGCAGGAGGTGTGAAGGGCGACGGTGCAGGGCGTACCGACGTCGCCGCGCTCGAATCCGACCACATGCACCAGGAACTCGGTGAGTTCGAAGACGCGCTCGGAGAGTTCGGCGGCCTTGGGTGCCCAGACGGGATCGCCCGCAAACAGCTTCGGGTAGTGGTGGCGCATCATCGCCGCGCAGGAGCCGGAGCTGACGACCACCGGCCAGGGCTGGGAGAAGAGGGCGATCTGGCGGCGCGCCACCGCCCGCGCCTCGTCGGGGAAGCCGTTGGTGTAGGCCGGTTGGCCGCAGCAGGTCTGTTCGTCGGGATAGTGGATCGCGATGCCTTCGCGCTCGAGCAGTCGCACCGCGTCGAGGCCGGCTTCCGGCACGAACTGGTCGACCAGGCAGGTGGCGAAAAGATAGGCGTCGGCAGGCTTGGACGGGTAATGCCGTCGGCTTGGGGCGTCGAGTCCCACGAGCTTCTCCTCCAGTGTTTTGTTATCGAGAGGTCAAGTGGTAAGACCAATCGTGCCGGCACTATAGGGCCAAGGCGAAGGGGTTGTCAACCATAAGACGATTGACTCATGCCCATAATCCCAATAACATGCAACTGGTCAGACCATTGGTGAACTCCCCATGCCCCAGCGCCGCCCCGCCGTCACCCGCATTTCCGATGCCGTTGCCGCCGATCTCGAAGCCCGCATCCTCGAGGGCTCGCTCAAGCCGGGTGATCGCCTGCCGGCCGAACGGGAGTTGTCGGTCGAACTCGGCGTCTCGCGCCCGTCACTGAGGGAGGCGATCCAGAAGCTGGTGTCGCGCGGCATGCTGACGACCCGGCACGGCGGCGGCACCTTCGTCACCGACCGCCTCGAGGCGCCGTTCGTCGATCCCTGGCAGCAGATGCTGGACGGCCATCCGACGCTGCAGGCCGACCTGCTGGAGTTCCGCCACATGCTGGAAGGCCAGGCGGCCTTTCTCGCGGCCGAGCGCGCCACCGATGCCGACATCAAGCGCCTCGACGCCGCCTTCGAATCGCTCGGGAAGTTCTACGACGACGAGGACTTCGACCACTGCATCGACGCCGACGTCGCCTTCCACCAGGCGATCGCCGAAGCCGCGCACAACGTGCTGATCGGCCACGTCACGGCCAGCCTGCTGCGCGTGATCCACGGCCACATCTCGCGCAACCTCGAGCATCTCTACGCGCGGCCGCAGCGCTGGAGCAAGCTGCAGGCGCAGCACCATGCGGTGTGGAAGGCGATCCGCGAACACAAGCCCGACGAAGCCGCGAAGGCGGCGCGCGCGCACATCGAGTTCGTCATGCAGAGCATGGCGGATACGGCGAAGGAGGAGGCGCGCCGGCATATCGCGCGGCGGCGCTTGGGGGAAGCGGCCTCCTAGCGCTGCTGCTTGACCAGTTCCTCGGCGGACACGGGCACCGAGAACAGGTAGCCCTGGCCGGCATCGCAGCCGATCTCGCGCAGCACCCGGAGCTGGTCGTCGGTCTCGACGCCTTCCGCCACGACCGAGAAGCCGAGCGTCTGCGACATGGCGAGAATGGTCTGGGCGATGGTCCGCGCATCGACGTCATGGCCGATCTCGGCCACGAAGGACTTGTCGATCTTCACCTCGTCGAGCGGGAAGCGCCGCAAGTACGCCAACGACGAGTAGCCGGTGCCGAAATCGTCAATGCTCAGTTGAACGCCCAGGGTCTTCAATTCGCGCAGCATCTGCTGGACCCGGGCGACGTCCTCCACCAGGGCGCCTTCGGTAAGCTCGAGGGCGATGCGCGAGGCGTCCAGACGGTAGTGGTTGAGCTGCCTGCGCATCAGCGCGGCGAGGTTGGTGCGGCGCAGCTGTTCGGGGGAGACGTTGATCGATATGCGCGGAATGTCGTGCCCCTGGGCGGCCCAGGTGGCCATCTGGCGGCATGCGGCGCCCGTGACCCATTCCCCGAGTTGGTCGATCAGCCCGCTCTTCTCGGCCAGGGGAATGAACTTGAGCGGAACGATCTCGCCTTCCTGCGGGTGCCGCCAGCGCAGCAGGGCTTCGACGCCGAGAAGGCGGCCGCTCCTGATGTCGACCTGCGGCTGGTAGACCAGGTGCAACTCGTCGCTTTCCACCGCCTTGCGCAAGTCGGCCTCCAGCCGGAGCCGTTCATCCGCCGCGCGCCGCAAGGCATCGGTGAAGAAGTGGTGGTTGTTCTTGCCCCCGTCCTTCGCCTGGTACATGGCGCTGTCGGCGTTCTTGAGCAGCGTTTCGACGTCCTCGCCGTCGTTCGGATAGAGGCAGATGCCGATGCTGGCGCTCGGATAGAGGCTCTGGCGGGCGATCGGGTGGGGGCGCTTCAGGGCCTCCGCGATGCGGCGCGCGGTCATTTCCGCCTCCTCGGCCGACGCGTCCTCGACCAGGACCGCGAACTCGTCGCCGCCGAAACGGGCAACGGTATCGGCGGCGCGGATGCATTCCCGCAGCCGGCGGGAAATCTCGATCAGCAATTCGTCGCCCGCGGCGTGTCCCATCGAATCGTTGACCACCTTGAAGTTGTCGAGATCGATGAACAGCACCGCAAAGCGCGCTTCCTTGCGGCCATTGCGCGCGATCGATTGCCGCACGCGATCGAGGAAAAGGGCGCGATTGGGCAAGGTCGTCAACTCGTCGTGCGTGGCGAGGAACTCGACGCGGCGCTGCGATTCCTTGACCACCGTGATGTCGCTGAAGATGCCGACGTAGTTGAGCACTTTGCCATCGGGGTCCCGGACCGAATTGATGGTCAGCCACTCGGGGTAGATCTCCCCGTTCTTGCGCCGGTTCCAGACTTCCCCTTGCCACCAGCCGCGAGCCTGCAGGCTCGACCACATGTCGAGATAGTAGGCGCCGTCGTGCCGGCCCGAGGCCAGCAGCTTGGGTGTCCTGCCGATCACTTCTTCGGCCCCATAACCGGTGACCTGGGTGAAGGCGCCGTTGACGGTGAGGATCTTCTGCGAGGCGTCGGTCACCACGATCCCCTCGCCGGCACGGTCGAACACGCGGGCGGCCAGTCTCAGCTGATCCTCCGCGCGCTTGTGATCCGTGATGTCGGTGGATTGGGTGCAGATCGCGTAGACCGCGCCGTCCTCGCTGACGAGTGGGAAGCGCACCGAGCGCAGATAGCGGTCTCCCTCGGAATGGAGCGTGACGAGATCCTCGAATTCCTGGGCCGCCTTGAGACGCGCAACCTCGAGTTCCTTGGCGCGGAAGTCGGCGGCGACCTTGCGGGGCAGGACCTTGACGTCGGTCTTGCCGACGACCGCGTCGGCATCGACGCCGAAGAAGCTTTCGAACTGGCGATTGACGAACTCGAACCGTCCGCCCAAGTCCTTCAGGGTGACGAGCGACGTCGAGTTGTTCATGATGGAAAGCAGCATCTCGCGGTTCTTGCGGACCTCGCGTTCGGCCGCCAGCCGCTCGGTATGATCGAACAGCACCATGATGGCGCCGCGGGCGGCGCGCCCCTTCATGTCGTAGGGCGAGATGTGGAGAAGATAGTGCCGTTCGTTGGAGAATATCGGCGCTTCGACCGGCTGGTTGCCGTCGAGCGCCTGGCGCACGAGCGCCGAGAATTCCGGCAGGCCGGGCGGCAACCGCAATTGCAGCAGCGGCTGCCCGAGCGACGCCGCCGATAGCGAGAAGAGGGCGGCGGCCGGGCTGTTGAAGCGCAGCAGCACCAGGCTCTCGGTGCAGACCAGGATCGGGAAGCCGACGCTGTTCTGGATGTTCTCCAGGTCGTTCAGCGTATCGGCCAGCTCCGCCGTGCGGACCTGCAATTCCTCGTTGACCGTCGTCAGTTCCTCGTTGGTGGACTGCAACTCCTCGTTGGCTGCCTCGAGTTCCTCGTTCGACGACTGCAGTTCCTCGTTGGCGGCGACGACCTCCTCGTTGAGGGCCTGCATCTCCTCGTTCGAGGTCTCGAGTTCCTCGATGACCGTCTGCAGGCGCTCCCGCGTGGAGATCAGTTCGTCCTCGAGTTCGCGGACGTTCCGCCCGTCCTCCGTGGCGCGGGGGCCTTCGGCCTCGACGGGCGCCGGTTGCGGCAGCCGCTCGAAGCAGACCAGATAGAGCGGCGACACCACGGTGCGTTCGAGCGGGTGGACCGCCATGCGGACGTTGATCGGGCCGTCGAGGGTCTTGATCGGGTGCGGCCGCCCGAAGGCCGATTCCTGCTTGTGTTCGGCGTGATGCTGGAGAAGCTGCAGGTCCGCGCGCATCTCCCGCCGCAGCAGGTGCTGGAGGTTGAAGTTGGGCTTCCCGGGCAGCACCGTCAGGTACTGGCTGACGTCGCCGTGCATCTGCAGGATGTCGAAATTGCCGTCGATCAGCACCGACGCCGGCACATAGCGCTGCACCGCCGCGTCCATCAGCCGGCGCTCGGCATTCGGCGCGGCGGCAGCCGGAGTGCGCTCGCTGGCGTCCGGGAGACGGAATGACGACACGTTCAAGCGCGACTCGCCGGCGCGGCGGCGATAGAGGCGCGCCGACTTGTCGATGACTTCGTAGAGCGACTCCTGCTGGAAGATGCCTTCCGATTTTCCGAGGAACAGCACCCCGCCCGGATTGAGGCCGTAATGGAAGGTCGCGAGCACCTTCGCTTGCGGCTCGTTCTGCAGGTAGATGAGGAGGTTCCGGCAGCTCACCAGGTCGAGGCGCAGAAAGGGCGGGTCCTGGATGATGTCCTGTCGCGCGACCACCACCATGTCGCGCAGGCTGCGGATGACCTCGAGGCGGTTGCCCACCTTCTGGAAGTAGCGCTGCACCAGCTCGGGATCCAGGTCGGCGAGCGCGCTTTCGGCGTACGAGCCTTTGCGCGCCACGGCCAGGGCGTTGAGGTCGATGTCCGTGGCGAAGATCTGGATGCGGAACTGCGCGGCGTTCGGACCCAGCAGTTCGGCGATCATGATGGCGATGCTGTAGGCTTCCTCGCCGGTGGCGCAGCCCGGTACCCAGACGCGGATTTCGTCGCCGGGCTGCTTGGCGTCCAGGACGGTTCGGACATGGTTGCGCAGCGCGCCAAACGATTCGGGATCGCGGAAGAAGGCCGTGACGGAGATCAGGATGTCCTTGCCCAGGTGCTCGAGTTCCTCGGGATTGGCCTCCACCAGGGTCTGGTAGTCCTCAAGGGTGGCGACGTGCTTGGCCGCCATGCGGCGCTCGATGCGCCGCCACAGCGTGCCTTCCTTGTAGCCCGAGAAATCGATGCGCGTCTGCTGCTTGACGTTCATCAGCAGCCGCTTGAGCGCGGTCGACGTCACCGTCGACGGGCGGTCTCCGACGCTCACCGTGCCGTGCGATGCGGCGATGATGGCGATCTCGGCGGCAATGCCGTCGGGCGGCAGCACCCAGTCGACGCACCCGGTATCGATGGCGGACTGGGGCATGCCCGCGTACTTCGCCGTCTGCGGATCCTGCGCGAAGGTATAGCCGCCCGCCGCCTTCACGTCGCGCAGGCCGGCGGCGCCGTCGCTGCCGGTGCCCGAGAGGATCACGCCGATGGCGTCCTCGGTCTTTTCCGCCGCGAGAGAGGTCAGGAAGACGTTGACCGAAGGACGCGGCATGGCCTCACGCGGACCCTCGATCAGGACGAAGCGGCCGTCCTTCATGATGAGGTTGCGGCTCGCAGGCGCCACGTAAACGGTGTCCGGTTCCGGCAGGACGCCGTTCTCGGCCTCCTTGACGGCCATTGCCGTCTCGCGGCCGAGCAGTTGCACCATCATGCTCCGATGCGTCGGCGACAAATGCTGAAGCACGACGTAGGAGATGCCGAGGTTGGCGGGGAGGGCAGCGATGAGCGCCGAAAGCGCCTCCAATCCGCCCGCCGACGCGCCGATTCCTACGACATACGGCCGCACCGACCTCGCGGTGCTTGAAGGCTCGGTTTCCTCGACGCTGACAGGAACAGGCTCGGCGAGCGGCTTCCTCTCTTCGGGACGCTTCATGTTTTGCGCTGGCAAAAATGCATGAGGAATTAATCCGCAGTCGGGGTGTGGCATCGTAGCCAGCCGGCATGAAGATCACCATCACCCCGAGGGGTGAGGCGGGCGCCGGACGGCGCGAAGCGGGGCATAATCCCTCCCGCGACAACCCGCAACGAGAACCCGATGTCGAAGCCAACCGGGCACGCCGAAATCGATCGGCAGCATGCCATCCTTGACGACCTGATGGCCCGCTTCCGCCGCATTTGCGAAGCAGAAGGCCGCAAGGCAAGCCTCTCATGCCGCGGCTGCGAAGGGGTCCGCGTCGAGGCGTGCAGGAGCGCGCTGGCGAGCCTGACTGACGAATTGCTGACGTTCCTGGTCGGCCACGTCAACTACGAGGAACGGCTGATGGATCTCCTGCCGGCGGTGCCGCGCTGCAGGCGCCATATCCGGCTGCACAAGGACGCGCACGCGGACATCTCCGCGCGCATCGGCAAGCTGGCCGGCCGCATTCCGGAAGCCGAGCCGCGCCGCATCGGCACCCAGTTGCATCGCGTGTTCAGCGACTGGATGGGCAGCCATACCAACGAATACGACCTGCTGCTGGCGGACCAGGTCGACGGTGCGGAGCTGGAACTCGACGGCGAACTGGTTGCCATCCTCGACGAGCTCGTCTTCGTGCAGCGTCCGGGAAGACCCCTGGCGGCGGATGCGACCGGCGCGCGCGCCTCGATCATCGGCTGCCTGGAAACCCTCACGCCGCGCCAGAAGGAGGTCTGCCGGCTGATGCTGGGCGGCCTGACGAACAAGGATCTCGCCCGGGAGCTGGGCACCACCGTGAATACCATCAAGACGCACCGCGCCGCGGTGTTCCGCAAGATGGAGGTAGCGTCGGTGTTCGAACTGGCCCGCCGCCTGGAAGTCCTCAAGGCCTGAGCGCAGGCCCAACACCCGGGCGATGGGGTGCTCCGTCGCCCGCGACGAGGCCGCAAGAACAGTCGCCTTACGTGACCGACAGCAACGCAATCACATCCCCCTCGGCCACCCCCTCCCCTTCCCGCACCCGGACCTCGACCACCGTGCCCTCGTAGGGACTCGGAATGTCGAGCGCGACCTTGCCCGTCTCCAGCGTGATGAGGTTGTCGTCGACGCGCAGGACGTCGCCGGGCTTCACGTGCACGTCGAGGATGAACACCTCGCCGTTCGCGCAATTGCCGCAGGTCTCCCAGCACTCGGGAAACCTCGGCATGCGCACTTCGCGCAAGCTCACTTCAAGGCTTCGTCGAGGGTGATGTCCACCATCAGGTCGTCGGAGATGCGTTCGAGCTCGGCGGCGAGGGTGCGCGCATCGAGATTGGGACCGGCAAGCAGTTCCGCCTCGGCGTGGAACAGGATCTCGGCCGACATCGGCGCGCTCGAGGTGCGGGTGTTCAGCTCCTCGACGTTGACGGCGTGGCGCGCCAGCACCTGCGACACCTCGCGCACGATGCCGATCCGATCATGGCCGACCAGCGCGAACTTCAGCCGGCGGCCCTTGGCCGGTTCCTCGGCCACCGAGGCTTCGCTCGTCACCTTCAGCCCGGAGAGGCCGGCCAGCGCGGCGGTCAGCGCTGCCGCCTTGTCGTTGGCCACGGCGACCTTGACGATGCCGGCGAACTTGCCCGCCAGATGGGACATCGAGGACTCGAGCCAGTTGCCCTGGTGGGCTGAAATGGTGGCGGCGAGCTCGCCGACGAGGCCGGGACGGTCGTCTCCGATGGCGGTGAGAATCAGGTAGGTGGTCATGCGGACTCCATGAAGTCGCGGATAAAGTGATTGTGCCTCATGCGCGGGAAGCCGGCGCTAGCGTTCGTCGCCGACGATCTGGCCGTCGACGATGCGGATGCGGCGCTTCGCGCGGGCGCCCAGCTCGCCGTCGTGCGTTACCACCACCAGCGTGCCGCCGTCGTCATGCAGCTTTTCGAGCAGGGCCATCACCTCCTGGCCGGTATGGCGATCGAGGTTGCCGGTCGGTTCGTCGGCGAGAATGATGGCCGGCTGCATGGACATCGAACGCGCGATGGCGACGCGCTGGCACTGTCCGCCCGAGAGCTGGTCCGGCCGGTGCCGTGCGCGCGCCTCGAGCCCGTATTCCGCGAGCAGGCGGTCGAGGCGGCGGCGCCGCTCTTCGGGCGCGATGCCGGCCAGCACCATCGGCAACTCGATGTTCTGCTCGGCGGTCAGGCGCGGCACCAGGTGGAAGAACTGGAACACGAAGCCGATCTTCTCGCGGCGCACGCGGGCCAGTTCGTCGTCGTCGAGCGCCGTGACATTGCGATCGTCGAGCGCGTAGGAGCCGGCGTTGGGGCGGTCGAGCAGGCCGATCACGTTGAGCAGCGACGACTTGCCCGAGCCCGACGGGCCCATGATCGAGAGGTATTCGCCGGCGGCGATGTCGAGGCTGACGCCGCGCAGCGCGCGTACTTCCTCGTCGCCGACGCGGAACACGCGCTCGATGTCGCGCAGGCGGATCATCTGCCGGCGTCGCTCTTGGCTTCCGCCACGGCGCTGGCGCCGGCCTTGACGCCGTCGCGGTCGAGCGACGTCACCACGCGATCGCCGCGCGCCAGGCCCGCCTTGACCTCCGAGAATTCCCAATTGGACAGGCCCACATCGACCTTGCGCTCCTCGAGCTTGCCGCCGTCGGCGAGCACCAGCACGCGATTGCCGGGCATCAGCGCCGAGGTCGGGATGCGCAGCACGCCGTCGCGGGCCTCGACGATGATCTCGATGTCGGCGCTGTAGCCGATCAGCAGATGCCGGGCGTCGCCCGGATCGTCGAATTCCACTTCGACCTCGACGGTGCGCGCCTGCTTCTCGATCGCCTGTACGTAGGGGGCGATGCGGCGCACGTGGCCGGTGAAATGCTTGCCGCGATAGGCGTCGAGCGTGATGCGCGCCGGCATGCCGACCTTGAGTTGCGCCGCGTCGACCTCGTCGATCGGGGCGCTGACGTAGATGCAGGAGTCGTCGATCAGGTCCACCACCGGCAGCGTCGGGATGCCGGGCGGGGAGGGCGTCACGAACTCGCCGACCTCGCCGTTGATTTCGGCGACCACGCCGGCGAAGGGGGCGCGCAGGATGGTGCGTGCCGTGTCGGCGCGCGAGGCCGCGAGGCGCGCCGCGGCTTCCTTCACCTGCGTGCGCGCGGTGTTGCAGCTCGCCTGGCTCGATGCCGCCTGCGCCTCGGCGCGCACCACGCGCTCCTCGGAGACGAAGCCCTTGGTGCGCAGCTGCCGCTGCTGGCGGGCTTCCGAGATCGCGGCATCGGCGAGGCGGCAAACCTCGACCACATGCGCCTGGGCGGTGGCCAGCTGCTCGCGCGAGACGCCTTCCCGCGTCGTCAGGTCCTCGTTCCAGAGCTCCAGCAGCAACTGGCCGGCGACGACGCGCTGGCCCTTCTTGACCGGCAATTGCTCGATGCGGCCGCCGGCGGCCGGCGCCACCTTGGCGCGGCGGCAGGCCTCGACGGAGCCGGCGCGGGTGTTGGCGACCGTCGCCTCGACGCGGCCCGGCGCCGCCTCGGCCACCACGACCGCGACCGGTTTGGCGCGCGTGAACGTGGCGATGCCAGCAGCCGCGGCAATCGCGACGGCGGCGACGAGGGCGAGCTTGATGGGCAATTGCCTAGCCATGGGTGAATTCGATCAGGGCGTCGAGCAGGGCATCGGGCTGTTCCGCCATCATGGCATGGCCGGCACCCGGCAGGTTGACGCGCTTCGCGTGCGGCAGCATCTCGGTGAGGCGCAGCGTGTTGCGCGCCGGCGTCATGAGATCGCGCGTGCCGGCGACGATCAGCGTCGGACAGCGCCGTGCCGACACGGCGGCGGCGGCCGCCGTTCCGCCCGCATAGGCGTGGCATGCGGCAAGATCGTTGCCGATGACGCCCGGACTTTGGCGCTCCATCAGCCGCTGGTTGACGCCCGGCATCCAGAGGCCCGGCACGGCATTGCCGCCGATGAGCCCCCGAGGCGAATGCGACCAGCCGTTGATCATCGCCATGGCGCGGGGCTCGTCTTCGGCGGCCGCCGCGAGCAGCGCTTCGGAAACCGCCATCGGCACCGAGGTTCCGATCAGAACGAGCGCGGAAACGCGTTCGGCATGGCGGGCGGCGGCGTCGAGGGCCGCCAGCGAACCCATGCTGTGGCCGACCAGGATCGCCTGTCCGATGCCGCAGGCGTCGAGCAGGCCGATCGTCCAGTCGGCGATGGCCTCCACCGACGCGAGCGGCGTTCCCCCGCTGCGCCCGTGGCCGGGCAGATCCGGCGCGAGCACGGCGTAGCCGTGGTATGCGAACCAGCGGGATTGCAGGGTCCAGCAGCTGTGGTCCTGTTGCGCGCCGTGGAGGAAGACGACGGCGGGCAGGGCGCAGTCCAGGCGCTTTCCGCCCGTATAGACGTAGGTCCGGAAGCCGGAAACGAGTCGGTCTGTCACAGCGATGCCCTCGAAACTCACTCGGATTCTATCCGAGTGCCGAGTGCTTCCCGAGGTTCGTCTGCGGAAAGATCGCGCCGGATATTCAACTGTACTAAGTTTCGGCGTATTATTGCCAAGGTTATAGGGCGAGCTAACTAAAGGCGGTCTTGCCGCCGTGCCCTCCAGAGGCTCGATCGTCCTGTTTCCGGATCATTTCGATATGCAGGGGAAGCGTATGGAAAGCGGGAATTCACTCATCGCCGCCGCCGTCCCTCAATACCGGGCGGGCGAGGCGAGCGACGATCATCCGGGGATTGCGGACATATTGGTCTCGTACCTGGAGAGCATCGGTGTCGAGTTCGTGTTCGGCATACCCGGTGGCGCAATCGAACCCTTGTTTGACGCACTGGCCCGCAGCGAGCGGCGGGGCGGGTTGCGTCATGTGCTGGCGCGCCACGAGGCCGGGGCGGCTTTCATGGCGGACGGCTATGCGCGGGAGACCGGCCGGTTGGGCGTCTGCTGCGCCACCTCCGGACCGGGGGCGACCAACCTCATCACCGGAGTCTCGTGCGCATTCGACAACGGCATTCCGCTGCTCGTCATCACGGGCCAGCCGGCCTTGCCGACCTTCGGCCGGGGCCCGCTGCAGGAATCCGCGTGCACCGGCATCAATACGCTGGGAATGTTCGAGCATTGCACGCTGTACAACTCGCTGGTCTCGCATCCCAAGCAGTTCGAGACCAAGCTGATCGCCGCCCTGCAGCGCGCCACCCGCGCACCCCGCGGGCCGGTGCATCTCTCGATGCCGATCGACGTATTCCGCAGCCCAAGTCCGCGCGCGGCGCCTTCCTACGATCTGCGCAACCTGTTGCAGCCGTCGGCGCTGATCGACGACGGAGCAGTCCGCGCACTCGGGCAACGATTGGACGCCGCGAAGAAGATCGTCGTGCTGGTCGGCGGTTGGTGCGGCGAGGCGATCGGCGAGATTCGCAAGTTCGTCGAGGCCCGCCATGCGGTGCTGGTCACGACGCCTGACGGCAAGGGGCTGGTCAGTCCGCATCATCCGCGTTTCCGCGGCGTCTTCGGTTTCGGTGGACACGCGTCGGCGGAGTCCGCGCTGCTCGATCCCGAGGTCGATCTGGTGCTCGTGGTCGGGGCGAACATGGGCGAATGGAACAGTGGCGGCTGGAGCGAAGTGCTGCTGAACGAGCGTCTCGCGCATATCGACGAGTCCGAGGAACATTTGGCGCGGACCCCTATGGCCTGCCTCCATGTCAGAGGCCGCATCCTCACGGTTTTCGAGCGGCTCAATGCGACCGGGGCGGGGCGAGCCCCGATTACCCGGGGGCGCCGTGCGGCGGCAGTCGCCTGCCCCTCCTTCGTCCCGCCTCCCGGCGAGCAGGACGGCGCGCGGATTTCACCGGCGTGGCTGATGCAGGAACTGGGGCGGCGGTGTCCGCCGACGACGCGCTTTCTGGCGGATACCGGCAACAGCACATCATGGGCCGTGCACTACCTGAACCCGGTCGACCGCCGCGTCGGCGAGCGCCGCACCCGGGACAGTTCATGCCAACGCGAGAATGCCGGCGGCTGGCTGCGCGTGACCATGAATTTCGCGCCCATGGGATGGGCGATCGGCGGAGCGATCGGAACCGCGATCGCCAACCGCGCCGCCCCGGTCGTTTGCATCACCGGCGACGGCAGCATGCTGATGAACGGACAGGAACTCTCTGTCGCGGTGGCGGAAGGACTCAGGGTGATCTTCGTCGTGCTCAATGACGGCGCGCTGGGAATGGTCAAGCACGGCCAGCGGATGGCCGGAGCGGAACAGACCGGCTGCGACCTTCCGCCGACCGACTTCGCTGCGCTCGCGCGTGCACTCGGCGCCCCTTCGCATACCCTGCGGACCGCTGCGGACATCGAGGCTCTCGACCTCGCGGCGATATGCGCCCATGACGGACCCGCCCTGCTCGATGTCCATGTGGATCCCGATCAAGTGCCTCCGATGAACGTGCGGATGAAGGTCCTCAGCGCCGCTCGATGGGGCTCGTCCAGGGGGCGATCGTGAGCGAGGAAGTCATTCGGACCCGTATCTGGCACGAGGAGCCGGAGCCGGATAACCCCTTTGCCGCGAAAACCGCGTACTGCCACGGCTACGACGTCTACGGCGACATGCTGGGCCGGGCGCGATGGAGCGAGATGGTCTACCTGCTGTTCCGCGGCGAGGCCCCGGCGCCCGCCGAAGCGGACCTGCTCGAGACGCTGGCCGTCGCCCTGGCAAATCCCGGGCCGCGCGATCCATCGGTGCACGCCGCGATGTGCGGCGGGACCTGCGGCTCGCCGGCGGCCTCGAGCCTCATGGCAGCGCTGGCCGTTGGCGCTGGGAATCTTTCCGGGGGCCGGGAGGTGCTTGCGGCGATGGAAGGATGGGAGGCCTGTGGTACCGATCTCGAAGCTTGGCGCGGCCGGTTCGCGAATCCGCCGCAAACCGCCATTTCCGTGTGGCCGGCGAGCGAACATCCGCCCGGTTTTGATCCGCACGGCATGGCGGCCGCGACGCCCGTTCTTCAGGCGCTCGAACGGCTGGCGACGCTGAGCCCCGGCCCGCGGTTGGCATGGCTCGCCCGCCATCGGCCGCAACTGGAAGCGCTGGCCGGCTGTCCGCTGGCGTTCTCCGGCGTGGCTGCGGCTGCCTTCGCGGATCTCGGCATGGCGACGGAGGCAGGCGAAATGCTGTACCTGCTGCTGCGCCTTCCCGGCGCTGCGGCGCACGCGCTCGAGCAGCGCGGATACGGGCACAAGAAGTTTCCGTTCTTTTCGATCGAGTTCGATATGGCAGGGGAAGCGTCATGAACCGCGCGACGCGGGGCCCGCAGGTCTTGAGCGAGCACGTCGGGAGCCTGAAGTCGCGCGTGGGCGGGTTCGTTCCCGGCAGCCACGTGGCATTTCGCGGCTGCGATCTTCACGGCGAACTGAAGGACATGGAGTGGCTTGCGCTCTATGTCTTCGGCATCACGGGGCGGCGCTTCTCGGCGGCCCAGGTACGCCTGGTGAATGCCATCTGGAGCTACACCAGCTACCCGGATGCGCGGCTATGGAACAACCGCGTCGCTGCGCTTGCCGGCAGCGCGCGCAGTACCGGAAATCTGGGGATGTCCGCAGCGCTCGCCGTGTCCGAGGCGTCGATCTATGGGCGCGGCATCGACATCCGGGCCATCGAGTTCCTGCTCGGCGCCCGCCGCTGCGAGGAGGCGGGCGGATCCCTCGAGGACTACGCACGGACCGAACTCGCGGCGCGGCGAAGCATCGCCGGCTACGGGCGTCCGTTGACCAGCGTCGACGAGCGCATCGCGCCCATCCTTGCCTTGGCGCGCGAACTCGGTCTCGCCGACGGAGACCACTTGCGCCTTGCCTATCGCATCGAGGAGATGCTGCTGTCGGGGCGCTGGCGCCTGAAGCTCAACTATGCAGGCGTCGTCGCCGCGCTCTGCGCCGACCTCGGGTTCTCGCGCCGCGAGTACTACTTGTTCTCCTTTCCCGCCTTTCTCGCCGGCATGGCGCCCTGCTATCTCGACGCAGTCGAGCGCCCGGAAGGGACCCTGTTTCCGGTGCCGTGCCGCATGGTTCGCTATGAGGGCGTCGCGCCGCGTACCTGGCACCCGGCGTCGCGAGACGCTGCCTAACCCTTTTGGAATTGGAAACGTGGATATCAGGCCAAGCACGCACTACCATCCCCTGCCGAACCGGCTGATCAACCGCGCCACCCGCCTGCTGAATGCGCTCGGGCGAAGGCCGCTCGATCTTTCCGAGGACGGACTGCTGGCCGCGGCGCGCAAGGATACCGGGCTCGCGGATTTCGGCGACGAGCGCTTCCTGCCGGCACTGCGCGCGTTGCTCGCGGCCCAGCGGGACGAGGCTGCGCTGAATCCTTTCGGGCGCATCCATGCGCGGACCAAGATTCTCGGCACGCTGCGCAACCGACTGTGGGCGCAGGCCTGCTTCTCCGCGTATCCGGAAATCCGCAAGCGCAAGATCGCCGCGCCGATCGTCATCATCGGTCCCCATCGTTCGGGAACCACGCGACTGCATCGCATGCTCGCGAGCGATGTCCGCCTCCAGCACCTGACCACCTGGGAAGGCTTCAATCCGGCGCCGCGGCTGGGCCAGACCGATCTGGGCAAGGCGGCGCGCTTCACCGAGGTGGACAGCGCCTTCAAGACGGCGCCGCGCTTCTATCCCGGCGCCTTCGTCGGCCATCCGATGGCAGCCGAATGGGCCGAAGAGGAGATGCTGCTGCTCAATCATTCGTTCTGCAGCTTCTCCTTCCTCGGCGAATACACGATTCCGAGCTTCTACAAGTGGTATCTGGACTGCGATCGAAGCTTCGCCTACGAATACATGGCGGACCTGCTCAGGCTGATCTCGTGGTCGCGCGGCGCGCCGGAGGGCCAGCCGTGGGTGCTCAAGGACCCGCAGCACATGCTCGATCTCGGTGCGCTGCTGAAAGTGTTCCCCGATGCGCGGCTGGTGTTCACCCACCGCGATCCGCTCAAGACGGTCGCTTCGATCATTTCGCTGATGTGGCATTTCAGCGTCCAGCATACCGACCGGCCGTGCCGGCAGGACGTGCGCGACGTCTGGCTCGACTTCTGCGAGCAGGCAGCGCGTCGCTGCATGGCGGCCCGTGACGGCATCCCGCCGGAGCAGCAGATCGACGTCCACTATGACGAGATGAACCGCGATTGGCGGGGCGTGATGTCGCGGGTATATGCGCATGCGGGCCTGGAGTTCACGGCAGCGGCCGAGCAGGCGCTGGGCGGCTGGCTGAAGAAGAGCGAGCAAGAGAACCGCCACGGCGGCCATCGCTATGCGCTGGAGGACTTCGGCCTGGCACGCGAGGAGGTGGACACCCGCCTGAAATTCGTGCGCGACGCCTACGGCATTGAGTACGAAGGCGCTCGGCGCTGACGATCATCCGCCCGTGACTACCGCACAGAGCCCCGGCTGCCGTCCGACGTCGCTGTCGATCGCCGACCTGCTGGATGAGGCAAGCCGGCAAACGGGGCTCGCTGATTTCGGCGACGAGCCCTTCCGGGAGCCGCTGGAGCGCCTGCTCGCTGCTCTGGAAAGCGAGGCGGAGCTGAATCCGTTCGGCCGCATGGCGGCACGACATGCCCTCCTGCGTTCACTGAAGAACCGCCTTTGGGCCACTGCCTGTTTCAAGGCGCATCCGGAAATCCGCCAACGCCGAATCGGCTCGCCGTTGATCGTGGTCGGGCCCATCCGGTCGGGCACGACCCGGCTGCAGCGCATGCTGGCCACGGACGGCCGCTTCCTGCACCTGGCCGCCTGGGAAGGCTTCAACCCGGCGCCGCGCGGGACGGAACCCCATTCCGGAGTATCGGCGCGCCGCGACGAGGTGGTCGAATTCCTGGCCGGAAGGCGCCGCCTGGCGCCGGGTGCGGATGCGGCGCATCCGATGGACGCCGACTGGCCTGAGGAGGAGGTGCTTCTGCTCAATTACGCTTTCATCGGCCTGTCGCCCGTCCTCCTCTACCGGATTCCTTCTTTTACGAGCTGGCTGCTCGCGCATGATCGCAGGCGCGGTTACCGCGAGATGCTCGACCTGATGCGGCTGGTCTCCTGGTCGCGGGGCGATGCCGAGGAAGCCCCCTGGATATTGAAGACGCCGCAGCACATGCTCGACCTTCCGCTGCTTGCGGAGCTGATTCCCGACGCGCGCTTCCTGTTCATCCACCGCGATCCGGTGAAGACGACCGCGTCGACGCTGTCGCTGGCATGGCATTCCGGTGTGCTGAATACGGATCGGCCATCCCGGGCGTACATCCGCGACACCTGGCTCGAGCTTTGCGAAGCCATGGCACGACGCTGCATCGCGGCGCGTCAGGTCTTGCCCGCCGAACGGCAGATGGACGTCTACTACGCCGACATGAATCGCGAGTGGCGGACCGTCATGCGACGCATCTACGACTTCTGCGACACGGAGTTCACCACGCAGGCGGAAGCGGGCATGGCGGATTGGCTGGCCGAGAGCGAGCGTGAGGCCCGCCACGGAGGTCACCGGTACGCCCTCGGCGAGTTCGGTATGACCAAAGGGGAGGTTGAAGCGCGCCTGGGGTTCTACCGGGAGCACTTCAAAGTCCCATACGAATTGGATAGGCAGGACCGGGTTTGATAGTATCCGCACGGGCGGAATGGTTTCCGGTACACTGCCCCCCAGACAGAGCTGGAGGGACTTCGTGAAGCGTGTTCTTGGCATACCTGCATCCGCAGTCTGCTTCCTGATGGCAGGCATGTCCGGGGCCCAGGCGCAGGGTCCGGAGGACGAGGAAGAGTACGCTCTCGCGTTCGGCGACCGCGCGACCATCAGCGTGGTTACGGGCTCCCAGCAGCCCTTGCGGCGCGCTCCGGCCGTCGCCAGCGTCATCACGGCCGACGACATCGCCACCATGGGCGCGGTGGACCTCGACGAAGTGATGGAGACGGTGCCCGGCGTCCATGTCACGAGAAATTCGATCGGCAACACCGCGCTCTACACGATTCGCGGCATCTTCAACGTCAACAATCCCCAGGTCCTGATCCTGCAGAACGGCGTGCCGATGACCACGATGTTCCAGGGCAACAAGGGCGGCGTGTGGGGCGGACTGCCGCTGGAGAACGTGGCGCGCATCGAAGTGATCCGCGGGCCGGGCTCCGCCCTCTACGGCGCCGACGCCTACGCGGGCGTCATCAACATCATCACCAAGACCGCGGCCGATACCCCCGGCACGGAATTCGGCTTGCGGGCGGGCTCGTTCAACACCCAGGACGCCTGGGTCCAGCACGGCGGCAAGGTCGGCGACGTCGACGTGGCGGCCTATCTGCGTTTCGGCAGCACCGACGGCTTCAAGAAGAACATCAACGCCGATGCCCAGACAGCGCGCGATATTGCGAAAGTGACGCATGTCTCCGAGGCGCCCGGGCCGATGAGCCTGGGGCGCGACGCCGTCGATGCCAGCCTGAACATGGCCTACGACGGCTGGCGCTTCAATGCCGGATACAAGCTGCGGGATCATGCCGGCGTCGGCGCCGGCGTCGCCTCGGCGCTCGATCCCACCAGCTACACCAAGAGCGAGCGGGTCAACGCCGACCTGACGTGGAACAAGGACATCGCGCCCAATCTCGGCGTCGGCGTCACCGCGAGCTACCTGCATTACGCGGATACCGTGCCGAGCAACCTGCTCCTGTCGCCGGCGGGCACCATATTTCCCAACAATGCGAGCTTCCCCAACGGCCTGATAGGCGGCCCCAACAAGTGGGAACGCCAGTACCGGCTGTCGGCGAATGCGACGTATTCGGGGTTTGCCGACCACAACCTGCGCTTCGGTCTCGGCCACGACGACCTCAACCTGTACAAGACGGCCACGTACAAGAACTATCGCAACAACGCCAACGGCAGCTTCACCTGGACGGGGCCGGTCATCGACTACTCGACCATCCAGCCGTTCATGGATCCGCATCGGCGCAAGATCGACTATGGATACCTGCAGGACGAATATCGTTTCAGCCGGGACTGGACGCTGACGGCCGGCATACGGCGGGATCTCTACAGCGATGTCGGCGACACCACCAACCCGCGTGTTGCCCTGGTCTGGGACGCCGATGCCAACGTGACGGCCAAGCTGCTGGCGGGGCGCGCCTTCCGCGCGCCGTCGTTCAATGAGCTCTATGGCATCAACAACCCGGTGGCGGCCGGCAATCCCAACCTGAAGCCCGAGACCAACAGCACGCTGGAGGCCGCGGTGTCATGGCAGGTGCGCCGGGACCTGCAACTCAGCGTCAACGTGTTCCGCTATCGCATGCGCGACGTTATCCGGACGGTGGGTACATCGCTCACGACGGCGACCTACCAGAACTCGGGGGATCAGAAGGGCAGCGGCATGGAGTTCGAGGCCATCTGGGACGTCAGCCGAGACGTTCGCGTCACGGGCAATCTGTCGCTGCAGCGCTCGGTGGATGTCGCGACCAATACGGACGTCGGCTACGCTCCCCATCATCACCTGTATACGCGGGGCGACTGGCACTTCATGAGCGGCTGGATCGCGAGCGCGCAGCTCGACTGGGTGGCCGAACGCAAGCGCGCATTCGGGGACCGGCGCCCCAATGTGCCCGATTACCAGACAGTTGACCTGACAGTCCGGACCGACCGCGGCAAGGGAGCCTGGGATTTTGCCGCGTCCATCCGCAACGTCTTCAACGCCAATATCGTCGAGCCCAGCTTGAGCACCGTGAACATCGGAACGACGGCGAACGTCCAGATTCCGGGCGACCTGCCCCAAGCCCCGCGCTCGATGTACCTCCAGGCCATCTATTCCATGTAACGACAGGCAATACCATGAATGCCTTCAAGGTGGCGGCAGCCTCGACCGTGCTGCTGCTTCAGTTGACACAGGCGTTCGCCGAAGGGGACGAGGACGAGTTGGCTCTCGCCTACGGCGACAAGTCCTTCGTCACCATCGCGACGGGGACGCGCGTTCCCGTGGGACGGGCTCCCGCCGTAGCGACGGTGATCACCGCCGAGGACATCAAGGCGATGGGCGCCACGGATCTCGACGAGGTCATGGAGACCGTGCCCGGCGTCCACGTGGCCCGCAGCACCCAGGGCAACATGCCGATCTACGTGATCCGCGGCGTACATCGCGATACCAATCCGCAGGTGCTGATGCTGGTGAATGGCGTGCCCGTCACGACGGCTTTCCAGGGCAACCGCGGCAACGTCTGGGGCGGCCTGCCGCTCGAGAACGTCGCGCGCATAGAAGTCATCCGCGGCCCCGGTTCCGCGCTCTACGGCGCGGACGCCTTCACCGGGGTCATCGACATCACGACCAAGACGGCCGCGGACATCACGGGCACCCAGTTCGGCTTCCGCGCCGGCTCGTTCGCCACGCGGGATGCCTGGATGCTGCACGGCGGCGAGTTGGGGCCGATCGAGGTCGCCGGCTACCTGCGCGTCGGGCAGACCGACGGCGACCGCCGGACCATCACGGCCGACGCCCAGACCGGCTGGGATCGCATGATGGGAACCCACGCTTCGCTGGCGCCAGGATCGATCGACAATCGGCGCGACAACGTGGACGGGTCGCTCGACCTCTCGTACGGCGAATGGCGGCTGCGATTCGGCTACAAGAAGCGGGATGACGTCGGCGCCGGCTCCGGCGTGGCACAAGCGCTGGATCCGGCGGGGCGCAATTTCAGCGAACGCGTCACCTCGGACCTGACCTACCAGACGAGCGCCCTGGGGCGCAACTGGGACGTCATGCTGCAGGCGAGCTTCATGCGCTACAAGGAGTTCTCGGATCTGACGTTGTTTCCGCCCGGTGCCAACCTGGGCGGCGGGGCATTCGCCGACGGGATGATCGGCAATCCCTACAAATGGGAGCAGCACGGACGCCTGCATGCCGCGGCGCTGTATGAGGGCTTCGAGCGGCAGCGCCTGCGCTTCGGCATCGGCGCGCAGAAGGAAGACATCTACCGCATCCGCGAGACCAAGAACTTCTATCCGAACTTCAGTCCGATAGGAACGGGGTCCATTTCCGATATCACCGACGTCTCCGCTACTGCGGCCTTCCTCACGCCGCATAGCCGCACGGTGCGC
The DNA here is from genome assembly GCA_036391735.1 of Rhodocyclaceae bacterium. Lineage (GTDB taxonomy): Bacteria > Pseudomonadota > Gammaproteobacteria > Burkholderiales > Rhodocyclaceae > Nitricoxidireducens. The sequence continues at coordinate 12,926 of DASVZI010000067.1, read as the reverse complement.
TATGCATTCGTTCAGGACGAGTGGAGTTTCAGCAAGGACTGGACCCTCACGGCCGGCCTGCGTCGCGACGGCTACTCCGACGTCGGCGGCACCACCAATCCCAGGCTCGCGCTGGCTTGGGAAGCCGCCTACAACGTGACGGCCAAACTGCTATACGGCACCGCCTTCCGGGCGCCGTCCTTCGTGGAGTTGTACAACATCAACAATCCCGTGCAGATCGGCAATCCGAACCTCAAGCCGGAGAAGATGCGCACCGTCGAAGCGGCCGTCTCGTGGCAGCCGGTGCCCAAGCTGCAACTCGGCGTCGACGTCTTCCATTACGACATGCGCGACACCCTGCGCATCGGTCCTGCCTACGTTTGGCAGAATGCCGGCGAGCAGACGGGCAAGGGCTTGGAACTCGAAGCCACCTGGGATGCGGCCAGCAGCCTGCGCCTCTCGGGCAACTACAGCCGCCAGACGTCGATCGACGTGGCGACGGGCAAGGATGCCGGCCTTGCGCCGCACGACCATCTGTACTTCCGCACCGATTGGCGTTTCGGGACGGGATGGGCGCTGAGCGGACAGCTCAACGCCGTCGGCAAGCGGCTGCGGGCGCCGGGAGACACGCGGGACCCGCTGCGTGGCTACAGCACCGTCGACTTGACCCTGCACACCGACAACCCGCGAGGTGGCCGCTGGAGCTTCACGGCGTCGGTGCGCAACCTGTTCGGTGTCGATGCCCGTGAGCCCAGCCCCTATGGCTTGCCGTTCGTGTCGTTGCCGAACGACTTTCCGCTTCCCGGCAGGTCTCTCTACCTTCAAGGCGAATACAGGCTCTGAGGCCCGGCGAGCTCGGGCAGGATGGGGAACGCATAACGCCCGTGGGGTTTCTTGCTAGACTACGCCGACGTCAAGCTTGGGGTCGGTTATGAATTTGCCGTTCCGAAGCGCAGTTCTGATGGCAGCCACGTTCCCGCTGCTTCAGTCATTCGCATTCGCCAACGGCGAGGAAGAAGAACTTGCGCTCGCCTACGGGGACAGGGAAACGGTCAGCATCGCGACCGGGACGCGCCAGCAGTTGCGCCGGGCCCCCGCCGTCGCGAGCGTCATCACCGCCGAAGACATTGCCGCCATGGGCGCGGTCGATCTCGACGAAGTGATGGAAACGGTGCCGGGCGTTCACGTGGCGCGCAATCCTGTCTGCAACGCGGCCGTGTACGCCATCCGCGGCATCTACAACTTCAACAACCAGCAGGTGTTGATGCTGCAGAACGGCGTTCCGATGACCACCATGTTCCTCGGCAACAAGGGCGGCGTCTGGGGCGGCCTTCCGCTGGAGAACGTTGCCCGCATCGAAGTCATCCGCGGTCCCGGATCCGCCCTTTACGGTGCCGACGCCTATGCGGGCGTGATCAACGTCATCACCAAGACGGCGACCGATGCGCCGGGCACCGAGTTCGGCATGCGCGGCGGCTCCTTCGGCAGTTGGAATGCCTGGGTCCAGCACGGCGGCACAGCCGGGCCGATCGAGGTGGCAGCCTACCTGAGGCTGGGCAGCACGGACGGCTACAAGAAGACCATCGCGGCGGACGCGCAGACGCTGCGTGACAACAGCGCCGTTCCCGCGGCACGCTCGCATGCCTCGCTGGCGCCGGGGCCGTTGAACATGGGCGCGGACGACGTGGACGCGAGTCTCTACGCAGGCTACGGCAACTGGCGCTTCAATGCCGGATACAAGCTGCGCGATCACGTCGGCCTGGGAGCTGGCGTGGCGTCTGCGCTGGATCCGACGAGCTCCGCGAGGAGCGAGCGTTTCAATGCCGACCTGTCGTGGAAAGACGCGCAATTCGCGCCCCACTGGGCCGTCGGCGCGTCCGCGAGCTTTCTCTATTACGCCGACACGGCGCCCGTCGACCTGCTGCTGGCGCCGCCCGGCGCGAAGTTCAAGGATCCGACCAGCGGGCTCTGGGTCGCCTTTCCCGACGGCTTGATCGGCGGCCCGAACAAGTGGGAACGCCAATGGCGGTTCTCGGCGAACGGGACGTATTCCGGCTTCGCGGATCATACGGTGAGGCTCGGCGTCGGTCACGACGACCTGAATCTCTACAAGACGGCGACCTACAAGAATTACTGGATCGACCAGACCACCGGACTCTACAAATGGACCGGCCCGGTCACGGACTACTCGGCGATCCAGCCGTTCATGCTGCCGCAACGGCGCAGGGTCAACTACTTCTACGCCCAGGACGAATGGCGCGTCTTCCGCGACTGGACCCTCACCGCCGGCGTGCGCCGCGACGACTACAGCGATGTCGGCGGCACCACCAATCCGCGGCTGGCGCTGGTCTGGGACGCGGCCGTCGACGTGACGGCCAAGTTCCTGGTCGGCCGCGCGTTCCGCGCTCCCTCGTTCAACGAGCTTTACGGCATCAACAACCCGGTCAACAAGGGCAATCCCGCGCTGAAGCCGGAGACGATCGCCACCGAGGAAGCCGCGCTCAGCTGGCAGGCGCGCAAGGACCTCAAGTTGAACATCAGCCTCTTCCGCTACACGATGCGCGACATCATCCGCGCGATCGCCAACACGCCGGCGGCGCCGCAGTTGACGACGTTCCAGAATACCGGCGAGCAGCGCGGCCGCGGCATGGAGATCGAGGCGGTCTGGGATGCCGGGCGCGATCTGCACGTGACCGGCAACTATTCGCTGCAGCGCTCCATCGACGTCGCCACCGACAGCGATGCCGGCTACGTTCCCCATCATCACCTGTACCTGCGAGGCGATTGGGGCTTCGCCGCCGGTTGGCTTGCCAGCGCGCAGGCCAATTGGGTCGGACAGACGAAACGCGCAGTCGGCGACGTGCGGCCGGACGTGCCCGATTACCGGACCGTGGACCTGACCCTGCGCACCAAGCGCGGCAAGGGCGCCTGGGAATTCGCGGCTTCGATCCGCAATCTCTTCGACGCGCAGGTGCTGGAACCGAGCCTCAACCAGGGAACGACATCCACGGTGCTGATTCCCGGCGACCTGCCGCAGGCGCCGCGCTCGTTCTACCTTCAGGCGAGCTACCTGATCCGCTAGGCCTTCTGCGCCGCGGCAAGTCCGCGGTTGATGTCTTCGATCAGGTCGCCGGCGTCCTCGAGTCCGATCGAGAGCCTTATCGTTCCCGGATGGATGCCGGCGAGCGCGAGCGCCTCGTCCGACATGCGGAAATGCGTCGTCGAGGCCGGATGGATCACCAGCGACTTGGCGTCGCCGACGTTGGCGAGGTGGGAGAACACCCGCAGCGCCTCGATGAACTTGCGGCCCGCCGGGCGGCCGCCTTTCAGCGTGAAGCTGAACACCGATCCGCATCCCTTCGGCAAGAGTCTCTGTGCCAGGGCGTGGTCGGGATGGCTCTCGAGTTCCGGATAACCGACCGCTTCCACGGCTTCATGCGCGGCGAGATGAGCGACCAACCGGCGCGTGTTGGCGATGTGCCGTTCCATCCGCAGCGGCAGCGTTTCCAGGCCCTGCAGGATCTGGAAGGCATTGAAGGGGCTCATGCAGGCGCCGAAATCGCGCAGGCCCTCGCGCCGCGCCCGCAGCAGAAAGGCGGCGACGGTCGACTCCTCCGTGAAGTCCATGCCGTGGAAGCCTTCATACGGCTCGGTGAGCGTGGCGAACTTGCCCGATTTGTCCCAATCGAAGGCCCCCGAGTCGACCAGCAGGCCGCCGATCGCTACGCCGTGGCCGCCGATGAACTTGGTCGCCGAATGGAAGACCAGATCGGCGCCGAGGTCGAAGGGGCGCATCAGGTAGGGGGTGGTGAAGGTCGAATCGACCAGCAGGGGTAATCCGTGCTCGTGCGCGAGTTCCGCCACGCGCGGCACGTCGAGCACGTCGAGTCCCGGATTGCCCAGGGTTTCCCCGAACAGCAGCCGGGTTTCCGGCCGGATGGCGGCCCGCCAGGCATCGAGATCGCGCGGATCGACGAAGGTCGTCGCGATGCCGAAGCGCGGCAGCGTGTAGTCGAGCAGGTTGTGCGAGCCGCCGTAGAGGGAGCGGCTGGCGACGATGTGGGACCCCGATCCCATCAGGGTGGCGATGGCCAGGTGCAGGGCGGCCTGGCCCGAGGCGACCGCGATGCCGCCGACCCCGCCCTCGAGGGCGGCGATCCGCTCCTCCAGCACTGCGTTGGTGGGATTGGAGATGCGGGAATAGACGTGTCCCGCGCGTTCCATGTTGAACAGGGCCGCCGCTTGGTCGGAATCTTTGAAGACGAACGAGGTCGTCAGGTAGAGAGGCTGGGCGCGAGCGCCGAACTGCGCGTCGGGCACCTGGCCCGCATGGAGGGTCAGGGTGTCGAACTTGTAGGCCATGGCATGCGGTCAGGCGTATTCGTCGGGTTCGAGCGCGCGCTCGATGGCCGCAATGCGGTCCTTGAGGTACAGCTTGCGCTTCTTGAGCCGCCGCAGCAGCAGTTCGTCCTCTGCGGGGGCCGCGTCGAGCCGGGCGATCGCTTCGTCGAGGTCGCGGTGTTCGCTGCGCAGCTCCTGAAGCTTGGCCCTGAGGACGGCCGGATCGTCGGTGGATAGTTCCATCGGCGTATGTTAGGCAGGTTTGCCGGGACTTGGCAACGCCCCCTTGAAATACGGGATTCGGGGGCCACCTACGGAGACGTAAAGGAGACAGGGCCATGCAAGTCATGTTCAACCACCCGTTCATGTACGTCATCGACTATCCGGCGGAAGACGCGGTCGAGATGCTCGACAAGCGCCATGGCCGGGTGGGGGTGATGCGCGGCGCGATGGCGGAGCGCTTTCGTCACGACTTCGGCATCTTCCTGTCGGAGGACCGCGACGAGGAGCAGCTCGAAGACTTCATCGACGCCTACAGCGCGGTAATGGACCAGCCGGTTTCCCGCCACTGAAAGGCCCAATTGGGCCTTGCCCGTGGGGCGCGGGCAGGTAGAATCCCCGCATGCCCCAGACCATCGGCCGATTCGAGATCCGTCGCGAGCTCGGGCGCGGGGCCCAGAGCGTGGTCTATCTCGCCTGGGATCCGCAGTTGCAGCGCGACGTTGCGATCAAGACCATGCATTTTGCGACGGCGGAAGCCGAGCAGAACGCCTCGCTGCTCGCCGAGGCGCGCACCGTCAGCAAGCTGCGCCATCCCAACGTCGTGCCGATCTTCGACGCCGGCGAGGCGGGCGGCGACCCCTACCTTGTATTCGAATACGTCGAAGGGCGCAGCCTGGGGGAGGTGCTGAAGAGCGGCGGCGCGCTGCCGCCCGGCAAGGCGGCCGACCTCATGCGCCAGGTGGCGGATGCCCTGGCCCAGGCCCACGCGCTGGGCATCATCCATCGCGACCTCAAGCCCTCCAACATCCTGCTCGATGCGCGCGGCACGCCGCGCGTCATGGACTTCGGCATCGCCATGCGGGTGAGCGGGGACGGTACGGAAGCGCAGAAGGGGCTGTCGGGAACGCCCTACTACATGGCGCCCGAATACGTGACCAAGCAGACGATCAGCGTACGCAACGACGTCTTCGCCGCCGGGCTGATCCTCCTCGAGATGCTGACCGGCAAGCGCGTCGTGGAGGGCGACAGCCTCGAGCGCATCCTGTTCAACGTCGCCTGCGAGCAGGTGGCGATTCCCGCCGACGCGGGCATCGACGAGCGCCTCGCGGCGATCATCCTCAAGTGCTGCGCGCTCGATCCCGAACTTCGCTACCCATCCGCGGCGCAGGTGGCGGAAGCGCTCGACGGCTACCTCGGCGCCGGCCTGATGGCCGAGCCTGCCGACAGCGAGGAGAAGAAGCAGGCGACCCTCGACTTCCTGCTGCGGCGCATGCGGCACAAGACCGACTTTCCGGCGTTGTCCGATTCGGTCTCGGCGATCAACCGGCTGGCGGTGTCCGAGAAGGAGAGCATCAACAAGCTTTCCAACACCATCCTGCGCGACTATGCGCTGACCAACAAGATCCTGCGGCTGGTGAACTCGGCCTTCTATCGCCAGGTCGGCGGCGGCAACATCAGCACGGTGTCCCGGGCGGTCGTGGTGCTGGGCTTCGATGCCGTGCGCAACATCGCCATCACCGTGCTGCTGTTCGAACACCTGCAGAACAAGAGCAATGCGCGCGAGCTCAAGGAAGGTTTCCTGCGTTCCAACCTCGCCGGCCTGCTGGGACGCGATGCCAGCAAGAACATCATGGCGCGCGAAGGCGAGGAGGCCTTCATCTGCTCGATGTTCCACAATCTCGGCCAGCTGCTCGCGCAGTTCTATTTCCCCGAAGAGGTCGAGACCGTCCGCAACCTGATGCAGACGAAGCAGCTTTCCGAGCGCAACGCCTCGACCCAGGTGCTGGGCATCTCATTCCAGGACCTGGGCATGGGCATCGCCAAGAGCTGGGGCTTCCCGCCGGCCATCATCCAGAGCATGCGTCCGCTGCCGGAAGGCGCGGTGCGCAAGCCGGCGACGCAGGAGGAAATGCTGCACGTGGTGTCCGGCTTCTCCAACGACGTCTGCGACATGATCGGCTCATATACGCCGGAGGAGCGCAACAAGGCCCTGCGCGGCATCACCGATCGCTTCGCTGCCTGCCTCGAGGTCTCCGAACAGGAATTGCGCGCCACCGTCGAGCAGTCCTTCACCGAGCTCAAGGAACTGGCGTCGATCCTGCGGGTGAATCTCAAGCAGAGCCCCTTCGTGCGCCAGGTGCAGGAGTTCTCGGGCGCCAAGGACGAACCGGCCGCCGACGAGACCCCGACGGATCCCGCGATGGCGGCGCTGGCCGACACCGTGCTCACCGACGTTCCTGTCTATGCGGGCGCGGAACCGGCCGGACGGCAGGAGTCCGAGGCGCCGCCGGAGGACGCCCAGGCGATTCTCTCGGCCGGTATCCAGGACATCAGCAACTCGCTGGTCGAGGATTTCGCGCTCAACGACATCCTGCGCATCATCCTGGAGACCATGTACCGCTCGATGGGCTTCCATCGCGTGCTGCTGTGCCTCAAGGACGCCAAGAGCGGCATGATGGTCGGGCGCTTCGGCTTCGGGCCGGACACTTCCGACCTGGCCAAGACCTTCCGCTTTCCGCTCGCCTACGAGGCGGACGTGTTCCACCTCTCCACCGCGAAGGCCGTCGACATCATCATTACCGACATCGACGACCCCAAGATCGCCGAACGCATCCCGAAGTGGTACCGGCAGAAAGTGACCGCCAAGACGTTCGTGCTGTTCCCCTTGACGCTGAAGGGCAACCCGGTCGCGCTGATCTACTGCGACAAGGACAAGGCCGGCTCCATCGTCATTCCGGAAAAGGAGCTGACGCTGCTGAAGACGCTGCGCAACCAGGCGCTGCTGGCGATCAAGCAGGCGGCGTAGCGCCAATGAAAAGCCCCGCCGAAGCGGGGCTTGCGGGAGGGCTCGGCGTGCCTAGCCTTGCTTCCTGCGGCGCGCCACTGCGCCCAGGACTGCCAGGCCGGCGATCATCATCGAATAGGTCTCCGGCTCCGGCACAGGCGGCGCCGGAGGCGTGGGAAGGATGGTCAGGGTATAGCGCTTGTCCTCGCCCTGGTAGCGGCCGATGTTCTTGGTCCACGAGTTCCAGTCGGCAGTCACCGGGTCGTCGTCGTTCCCCAGTTGATTCAGTCGCGAGAGGTCGCGGCTGCACATCACGGCGACGGCAAGATCCACGTTGCCGGCCGCCAGGAAGGTGTAGCTGAGCGTGAAGTTCTTGTCGCCCCCCTCCCATGGCATGTCGCTGTATGGATCATACGGACGGTTGTAGTACTGCATGTTCTGGTGATGAATCTGCGCCGCGTAGTCCCACACATACGTGTTCGTGGCGAGGTTCTTGGTCACCGCCTGCCCGGTGGCCGGATCGACGGTGGGGCCACTGAGCCAGACTTTCATGGCGTCGAACCGATGGGTGCCCCAGTACTGCTTTTGCATCGTCATCGTGAAGTTGACCGTATCGCCGACGTCCAGCAGCCCATCATGGTTGTTGTCGATAAGGCTGTAGGACACCTGCCGGATATTCTGCCAAGCAGTGTTGCCGCTCCAGGTGGTGGTCGGCGTCAGCGTTACGGAGGAGGCCTGGGCCAGGCTGACGACCGCTGCGCATCCGCAAGCGACCGCGCCTTTCAAGAATACGTTCACCGGGTTCATTCTTTGCACCATGAGTCGAGTATCGGGAATGGTCCAGACGAGGAATCCCCTTTCGGGCGCCATGTTATACGCCGATGGCATGGCCGCAATAGTCCGTTCGGACTCGTGGCCAGCTTCCGTGCCCCGGAAAAGGCCCGCCGTGCGGCTGTCGGCTCAGGCGGGCTGGGCGCGCAGCCGCGCGATCGGATGCTGGTCCAGGGCCAGGTTCAGCCCCATGGCTACCACGCCGAGCACGATCGAGATCCCCCACACCAGGTCGTAGGAACCGCTGCGGTCGAATAGCACGCCGCCCAGCCAGGCGCCGAGGAAGCTGCCGATCTGGTGGCTGAAGAAGACGAAGCCGCCGAGCATCGACAGGTAATGGACGCCGAACACCTGGGCGACGATGCCGTTGGTCAGCGGTACCGTGGCGAGCCAGAGCGTGCCGATTGCGGCGGCGAACAGGTAGGCCGAAAGCGGCGTCAGCGGGGCTGCGAGGAAGAGCACGATGATGACGCTGCGCGCAATGTAGATGAAGGCGAGCAGGTGCTTCTTGCTGCGGTGCTGGCCGAGCCAGCCGGCGCCGTAGGTGCCGATGATGTTGAAGAAGCCGATCAGCGCGAGGCAGGCAACGCCGACATTGCCCGGCAGCCCGTGGTCGGCGAGGTAGGCGGGCAGGTGCACCCCGATGAACACCACCTGGAACCCGCAGACGAAGTACCCGAAGGTCAGCAGCCAGAATCCCTTGTGCGAGGCCGCTTCGGCGATCGCCTCGCGGACCGGCTGCTTGTGGCGATGGGCGCCGTCGCCGCGGTCCGGCTCCGCGAGTACCGCCGACAGCGGCGCCATGCTGGCCGCCACGGCGGCCAGCACCAGCAGCGCGCCCTGCCAGCCGGCGCCCGAGATCAGCGCCTGCGTGCCCGGCAGCATGGCGAACTGGCCGAAGGAGCCGGCAGCACCGGCGATGCCGAGCGCCATGGTGCGCTTCTCCGGGGGGTAGAGGCGGCCGAGCACCCCGTAGATGATGCTGAAGGTCGTGCCCGAGAGGCCGATGCCGATCAGCACGCCCGAAGAAAGCGCGAGCTCTGTGGCGCTGCCGGCATAGGCCATCCAGGCGAGGCCGGCGACGTAGAGCAGGGCGCCGCCGAACAGCACCCGGCCGGCCCCCCAACGATCGGCAATCAGCCCGGCGAAGGGCTGGGCGGCGCCCCACATCAGGTTCTGCAGCGCCAGCGCGAAGGCGAACACTTCGCGGCCCCAGCCATGGGCCATGGACATCGGCTGCAGGAACAGGCCGAAGCCGTGGCGCGCGCCCATGGCGACCGTCATGACGAGGCCGCCGCAGGCGAGCACGAGCGTCGGCGTGCGCCAGGCTCTCGTTGCGGACATGAATCTGTCTCTCTTCTTGGAGCCGCCAATCATACAACGGCTGCCCGGCCATCCCTCCGGAAGAGCGAGAGGCGGTCGGACTGTCCGCCCTCGTCAGACCGCTACTTCTGCTTCGTGCCCTTTGCGGACCCTCGACTTAACCCGATACCGAGTCCGCTTCGGCTGAGAAGCGGGCGGTCAAGAAGCATCGGACATCAGCTAAGATCGACCAAAAGTCCGCCTGTCATCGCACAATCGACTATGCGAGCCGCACCTTCGGCGGAGAAGCGTACTTGGCCAGGCGCGGTGATTACTTCTGCTCTCAGCCAGGAGCGAACCAAACCTGAAACGACAAACCCCGCCGAAGCGGGGTCTGTGGTACGCAGCGGGAGTGGGGAGTTAAGCTTTTTGCGCCTTGCGCCTACGGGCTATCGCACCCACGATGCCTAAGCCGGCCATCAGCATGGCGTAGGTTTCGGGTTCCGGAACGGAAGGCGTGATGTTGCGGGCCTGATCGATGCCGCTCAGATGCACGTCGTAGTACGTACCCATGTTGCAGTGGCTGGCGGGCTGGCACCAATTGGCCAGCGGCACCGTCGTGCCGTTGCCGCCGAAGCCCTGGGACAGCAGGCTACCGTTGGCGAAATTGGAAAAGGCGGCGATCGTGAAGAGGTAGTTGCCGGCAGTCAGGCTCGGGAAAACGAGGCCGGAGTCATAGTAGGTCTGTCCCGGAGCGATGGACGCATTGTCGTCGTTCTGGCCGACCACGGTGTAGTCGCTGCCAACCTGACGCCACACGGCGGTGATCGGATCGAAGTTGGTCGCGTTTTGGAAGGAATCCGTCCAGACCTTGACGTCGGTCGCGTCGGCGGCCAGCGAGAAGGCGATTTCGATGACGTCGTTGTTGGTGGCGATGTTGCCGCTAAAGTTGAAATCGGCCGCGCCGGCCGAGGCCGCGGCGCCCAGAGCAGAGACGGCAAGTATTAGCTTCTTGATCTTCATTGTGTGCTCCCCAAGAGAAATAAAAGTTTAATGCGCCTAGGATTTGCATAACATCGATCGAATGGTTTCCACCCGCAAATTGTAGAAACTCGAGCGAATCTAACTACGTATCCAGTCTTTTTTCATTGGCTCGTTCGGACTAACGCCGAAAAGCATATGCCGAAAGGCATGCGCCCCACCTCGACGAGGCGCTCCTGCAGCGCGCCTCGTGCCCTTTGCAGGCTTTGGACAGAGTGCTCGCCGCTGTTGTCGGTCGAGGTCAATCTCTCTTATTACATCCGCGCTATGGTCGGTGATCAGACTCAACAAAAAGAGGAAATTTTGATCAAAATATTCGAGGAGAGCGCCAACCCAATGATTCGGCGCCTCGTCACTCTTTCACGCCTGTCGGCCGACGACCCATATCGAGTTCGGGCCACGGTTTCAAGGTTGCGGTTTCCTAAACGCTGCGGAAGGCGATCTCGGCATCGACGGGACACTGGTGGAAGTCAAGACAACTACCCGCAGGATTTCTGGAAGTGATCTGAAGCAACTTATAAGGTGGGCAACCTGACCTTCGGCGGATCCACCGGCTCATTTACGCCGTCGCCGCTCAACACCCAGACCACGCGGCCGATGATCGCCCCCTACTGGACGGATCTCGACACCCGCGGCGCGTCGGCCGCGGCCGGCATCTTCATCAACCAGACCGCGGACAAGCTGGTGGTCACCTGGAATCAAATGGGCTACTTCAGCGGGAATTACCGCGGCAGCGCGACCTTCCAGCTCGTGCTGAACAATCCCAACGCTGTTCCGGCTGGCGAGGGAGCGATCGGCTTCTTCTTCGGCGACATGACGGCTACAGGCGACTATCACGACGTCACGTCGGGCTTCGGCGACGGCTTGCCCGCGGAGAACACCGGCGAGATCTCTTATGCGCGGGGCGCTACGGTCGATATCGCGCCGCAATTGTCGCAGACTCATGTGTGGTTCAACTTCGCCAACGGCCGGCCGATCGCCGCCCCCGTTCCCGAACCCGAGACCTACGGCATGATGATGGCCGGCCTGGGTCTTCTCGGCGCTGCGCTGCGCCGCCGCAAGCAAGGCTGAAATCCTCTTACGGCCGTACGAACAGCCCCGCTTCGGCGGGGCTGTTTGTTTTTGTGTCCCCGTGCATGGCTCGATCCCGCGCTCGGCACGCGGCCATGAACTTTTCCCGGGGCGGCGGGGTCCCGAAAGCATACAATGGCGGCCTCGCAGGCCGACCACCCCGCAATGAACAAGGCATTCGTCAAGGAAAGCGACGGCGACGAGGACGACGACGCCCCGGGCGCGCCCCAGCTGCCGGCAGGCACCAAGAACTACATGACGGCGAGCGGCCATGCCGCGATGCGCCGCGAATTCGAGCAGCTCGTCAAAGTAGAACGGCCGGAGCTCGTCAAAGTGGTGGCCTGGGCCGCCGGCAACGGCGACCGCTCGGAGAACGGCGACTACATCTACGGCAAGAAGCGGTTGCGCGAGATGGACCGCCGCATCCGCTACCTCACCAAGCGGCTGGAGAACGCGGTCGTCGTCGATCCTGCCGTCCAGGAAAACACCGAGCAGGTGTTCTTCGGCGCCACGGTGACGATCTACGGGCTGGAGGAGGTCGAGACGACCTACCAGATCGTCGGCGTCGACGAGGCCGATGCCTCGCAGGGGCGCATCAGCTGGATCTCGCCGCTGGCGCGCGCGCTGATGAAGGCGCGCGAGGGCGATTCGCTGCGCTTCCAGACCCCGGTGGGGGTGCGCGAGATCGAGATCGTGGAGATCCGCTATGAATGAGGCCGTGCGCCGCGCCAACCTGCCGCGGCTCGTGTTCGCCGCGGTCGTCGTCGTGCTGGTCGTCTGGCTCGGCTGGCGCTGGTGGTGGGGCCGCAGCCACGTGACCACCGACGACGCCCAGGTCGAAGGCCACGTCGTGCCGGTGCTGCCCAAGGTCGGCGGCTTCGTCGCCGAGGTGAAGGTCAACGACAACCAGCCGGTGAAGGCGAACGACCTGCTGGTGCGCATCGACGACCGCGACTATCGCGCCAAGCTCGACCAGGCCGAGGCGGAACTGGCGCTGGCGCTGGCGGCCGCCGGCAAGGAAGGCCAGACCGGGCAGGCGGCGGCCCAGGTCGCCGCGGCGCGCGCGCAGGCCGCGGCGGCGCGTTCCAACGTCGAGCAGGCGCTGGCGAACGCCGACAAGGCTCAAAAGGATCTGGAGCGCACGCAGGGGCTCATCGCCAAGAAGATGGTTTCGCCGCAGGCGCTCGATGCGGCGGAGGCCGCCGCGCGCGCCGCCCAGGCGCAACTGAAGGCGAGTCGCGAGAGCGCCGCCTCCGCCGGCGAGCAGGTCACCGCCTACGGCGCCGCGCTGCAGGCGGCGCTGGCCAAGGTCGAAGCCGCACGCGCCGCGCGCGACCTGGCGGCGATGCAACTC
>DASVZI010000066.1:0-32282 GCA_036391735.1 Rhodocyclaceae bacterium | reverse complement strand
CCGTCGACGTCGAGTCCGGCAAGCTCCGACAGGCGCAACCCCGAGGAATAGAAAAGCTCGAACATCGCCAGGTCGCGCGTCTCCAGCGTACCGTCGGGCGACGCATCCAGCAGCGCCATGGTTTCGCCCACCGACAACGCTTTCGGCAGGTGCTTGGGCGCCTTCGGCGCACGCAGCCCCTCGCACGGATTGCGCGCGATCTCGCCGCGCCGCGCCAGCCAGCGATACCAGGCGCGCCACGCCGACAGCAGCCGCGCCAGCGAGCGCGGCGAAAGCCCGCGCCCGTGAAGCTGCATGGCGAGGCGGCGCAACTGGAACGGCTGCAGGACGCGCGGATCGGCGTCCCCGGCGAGTTCCAGCAGGGTCTCGAGATCATGCCGATAGCCGGCAAGGGTGTGCGGGCTGGCGCGCCGCTGGTGCTCCAGTTCGGCGAGGAATCGTTCGATGGATTCGCGCGCCATCACGGCGCCTTCAGCTTAGACCCGGTTCTCGTGTGCGGACCAGGGCCGCGGAGGCGATTTCGGCGATCTGCTCGAGGTATAGCGTGCCCATGCCGGGATAGAAGCGCTCGGGCTCCTCGCTGCCGAACACCATCAAGCCGAAGGTCATGACGCCCTGGCGCAGCGACAGCAGTGCCAGCGAGCGCACATGGGCGCCGCCTTCGCCGAACCAGTCCATGACGTCCGGGCCGCCGCCGGGGCCGACATAGGGATGGATGAGCGTCTCCGCGAACTCGCGTGCCTCCGGGCTCACCGGCTCGAACTCGATGAGATCGCCGCCACCGGCGGCGCCCCAGAGCCGCACCGCCACGTGGGGCACGGCGAAGGATTCGCCGAGGTGGGAATAGAGCGCGTGCAGCACGGCGGCATTGTCCCCGGCGGCCAGCAGCGAAACGGCCAGACGGTGCACCTTGGCGGCGATGGCGTCGTTCTCCTCGCCGAAGCGGATCAGTTCCGCGAGCTTGCCTTCCAGCTGCTTGACCTTGTCTCGCAGCGCGCCCATCTGGCGCTCGGTGATGGAGATTGCCTTGCCGCCATGCGGGCTGGGCAACACGATCTGGGTGAGCAGCTCGGCGTACTGGTTGAAGAACTCGGGATGGTCCTGCAGGTAGCGGGCAACGTCTTCGGCTTTCATTCGAGGAATTCCTCCGGGATGTCGATTTCGCCCTCGAACACCAGGGTGGCCGGGCCGGTCATCAGGACGGGCGTGCCGGGGCCGCTCCAGGCGATCGACAGCATGCCGCCGCGCGTCTGCACCTCGACCGGGCTGTCGAGCAGGCCGCGCCGGATGCCGGAAACGACGGCGGCGCAGGCGCCGGTGCCGCAGGCAAGCGTCTCGCCGGCGCCGCGCTCGTAGACGCGCAACCGGATGGCGTGGCGGCCGACGACCTGCATGAATCCGGCATTGACGCGCTGTGGGAAGCGTTCATGGCGCTCGATCAACGGCCCCGAATCCGCAACCGGCGCCGTGTCGACGTCGCAGACCACCTGCACGGCGTGCGGGTTGCCCATCGAGACGACGCCCACCTCGATGTCGCGGCCGCCGACGTGCAGCAGTTGCACCGGGTCATCGGAGACGCCGGCGAAGGGAATCTCGGCCGGCTGGAAGCGCGGCACGCCCATGTCGACGGTCACCTCGCCATTCGCCTCGAGGCGCGGCGCGATGATGCCGGACTTCGTCTCGACGCGAATCTCGCGCTTGGGGCTGAGGCCGTGATCGTGCACGAAGCGCACGAAGCAGCGTGCACCGTTGCCGCATTGCTCGACCTCGCCGCCGTCGGCGTTGAAGATGCGATAGCGGAAATCCACGCCGGGCTGGCCCGGCTTCTCGACCACCAGCAGCTGGTCGCAACCGACGCCGAAGTGGCGGTCGGCGAGGAAGCGCACCTGGGCGGCGCTCGGGACGAACGCTTGATTCACGGCGTCGAGCACGACGAAATCGTTGCCGAGGCCGTGCATTTTGGTGAAGCGGATTCTCATCCGAGCAGCGAGCGGTAATCCTTGAAGATGCAGCGATCCATCACTACGGTGATGCCCGCCGCCTGGGCCCGCAGCGCCGCCGGCTCGTTGACCACGGTCTCCTGGAGCCACAGCCTTTTCACGCCCTTGGCGATGCACTCGTCGACGATCTCGTCGACGGCGTCCGGCGCGCGGAACACATCGACCAGGTCGGGCACCTCCGGGACGTCCGGAAGGCGCGCATAGGCCTTCTGGCCAAGTCCTTCCGCCAGGTTGGGCCGCACCGGGATGATGCGGTAGCCGAAGTCCTGCAGTGCGCGGGTGACGTTGTAGCTCGGGCGGTCCGGCTTCGGCGAGAAGCCGACCACCGCGATCGTCTTCACGCTGCGCAGCATCTCGCGGATGACGTCGATCGATGGGTTCTGGAACATCCGTCGATCATACCCGACGCGGCGCGCGCCGGTGGCCGAATAGGCGGCTCAATAGACCCCTTTTTCGCCGGGCGGGCGCGTCTTGAAGCGCCGGTGCAGCCAGAAGTACTGCGCCGGCATCTTGAGGATTTCGCCTTCGATGAAGGCGTTCATGCGCCGCGTGTCGGCTTCGATGGCAGGCCCCGGGAATTCCTGCCAAGGCGCGCCGATCACGACCACGTAGCGGCCGGCCTCCATGCGCGTCACGACGGGAAGCACCAGAGCGTCGGCCATGCGCGCGAGCCGGGACAGACCCGTGATGGTGGCGGCCGGCACGCCGAAGAAGGGCACGAAAATGGTGTCGCGCTGGCCGTAGTCCATGTCCGGCAGGTAGTAGAACGGCTTGCCGTCCTTCATCGCCTTGATGGCCTTGCGGGTGCCCTCCTGCCGCGACAGCAGCAGCGAATCGCCGAAGCGCATGCGGCCTTCGTAGAGCGCCGCGTTGAACAGCAGGTTCTTCTGGTTCGCGTAGATGCTGACCATGCCGAGTTCGAGCGTCAGCCTCGTCCATCCCATGTCCAGACCGACGAAATGCGGCACGAACAGGATGACCGGCCGACCCTTGGCCGCCTGCAGATGCTCCATCCCTTCGACCCGGACGATGCTGCGGATGCGGTCCGCCGATGCCCACCAGAGCAGGCCGCGCTCCAGGAAACTGCGCCCGAAGGCCTCGAAGTGCCGACATGCCAGCGCACGCCGCTTGTGCTCCGGCATGTCGGGGAAGCACAGCCGCAGGTTGGTCAGCGCGATGTGGCGCCGGCTGCGGCCGAAGAAGTAGATGACGCAGCCGAGCGCCCGGCCGAGCGGCGCGAGCAGGGGCAGGGGCAGCCAGTGGCACAGCCACATCAGGGCGAGGGCGAGTCTTGTCATGATGTCGTCGGGCCGCCCCAAGACATCATGCGCCCCCCGGTGGGGGGCAGCGAACGGAGTGAGCGTGGGGGGCCAATCATTCGGGTCTGGGTGCGCCGGACGGCGCCTTGTATCGGTTGTAGCCCCACAGGTACTGCTCGGGACACAGCCGGATCAGGGCTTCGATTTCGAGGTTGATCTGCGCGACGCGCTCCGGCAGGCTGCCGTCGAGCGCGCGCGACAGCGGAAACAGACGCAGATGGTAGCCGGCGCCGTAATGCAGTCGCTCCGCGTAGGCGAACAGCACGGTGGCGCCGCTCTCGGCAAGCCGCGCCGCCAGCGTCATGGTGTACGCCGGTCGGCCGAAGAACGGCGCCCAGGTGCCTTCGCCGGCGCCCGGTGCCTGGTCGGGCAGCATGCCGGCCGCCTCGCCGACCTTCAGCGCCTTCATCAGTCGACGCACGCCCGACAGGTCGGCCGGCGCGAGTCGCAGGTTGGCGCCCCGCCCTTCCTCGATCAGGGGGGCCAGCCAGGCCTGCTTTGGCCGCCGGTACAGCACGGTCATCGGACGGAAGCGCGCGTAGTACTGCGCGGTGATCTCGAAGCAGCCGAGATGCGGCGTCAGAAACAGGATGCCGCGGCCGGCCGCCCAGGCCGATTCGACCAGTTCCCAGCCGCTGACCTTCACGACCCGGGCGGCAACCTCCTCATGCGGCCGCAGCCAGATCTTCGGCAGTTCGAGGATGCCCTTGCCCGCTTCTGCGATGGCCGGCACAGTGGCGTCGGCAAGGCCGGCCAGGCCGATGTTTTCGCGGAAGTGGCGCCGATATGTCGGGGAAAGGAGCCAGGCTAGCCAGCCAACGAGCGCGCCGATATTGTGCAGGACGTGCAAGGGCAGCCGCGCCAGAAAACGGAAGATTGTCCCCATGAAACCTATGGCTGTCCGGATTGCCCCGGTTCTCGATAAAGCGCTAATATTACCGTCTCCGCCGAGTTAATCAGGACAACTTGCAGGGCGGGAAGGATGCCGGAGGCATCCGAAAAAATCTGCTAAAGCGTCGCCTGCTCCGCCCCCGAGCCGGTAACGCCGGACCAATGAGGGGACGTACGGAAGGAGCAGCAAGCATGACGCAAGAGTATTTCTTCACTTCGGAATCGGTTTCCGAAGGCCATCCCGACAAGGTCGCCGACCAGATTTCCGACGCCATCCTCGACGCCATCCTGGCGCAGGACAAGACCTCGCGCGTCGCCGCCGAGACGCTCTGCAACACCGGCCTGGTGGTGCTGGCCGGCGAGATCACCACGGCCGCCAACGTCGACTACATCGGCGTCGCGCGCAACACCATCAAGCGCATCGGCTACGACAACACCGAGTACGGCATCGACTACAAGGGTTGCGCCGTGCTGGTCGCCTACGACAAGCAGAGCCCCGACATCGCCCAGGGCGTCAACAAGGCCTACGACAACAACCTCGACCAGGGCGCCGGCGACCAGGGCCTGATGTTCGGCTACGCCTGCGACGAGACCCCCGTCCTGATGCCGCTGCCGATCTACCTGTCGCACCGCCTGGTCGAGCGCCAGGCCATGCTGCGCAAGGACGGTCGCCTGCCGTGGCTGCGCCCCGATGCGAAGTCGCAGGTCACCATCCGCTACAAGGACGGCAAGCCGCACTCGATCGACACCGTGGTGCTGTCGACCCAGCACTCGCCCGACATCCCGCTCGACTCGCTGCGCGAAGCCGTCATCGAGGAGATCGTCAAGCCGGTGCTGCCGAAGGAGCTCGTCAAGGGCGAGGTCAAGTACCTGGTGAATCCGACCGGCCGTTTCGTCGTCGGCGGCCCGCAGGGCGACTGCGGCCTCACCGGCCGCAAGATCATCGTCGACACCTACGGCGGCGCCTGCCCGCACGGCGGCGGCGCCTTCTCGGGCAAGGACCCGTCCAAGGTCGACCGCTCGGCCGCCTACGCCGGCCGCTACGTGGCGAAGAACATCGTCGCCGCCGGCCTCGCCTCGCGCTGCCAGGTCCAGGTCTCCTACGCCATCGGCGTGGCCGAGCCGACCAGCGTCTGGGTCACCACCTTCGGCACCGGCAAGGTGCCCGACGACACCATCGCCGCCCTGGTCAAGAAGCACTTCGACCTGCGTCCGAAGGGCATCGTGCAGATGCTCGACCTGCTGCGCCCGATCTACGAGAAGACCGCCGCCTACGGCCACTTCGGCCGCGACGAGCCGGAATTCACCTGGGAAGCCACGGACAAGGCAAAGGCGCTGCGCAACGACGCCGGGCTGTAAGCGTTATCTCTTGCGCAGAAACGGCCGGCCTCGCGCCGGCCGTTTTTTTGGTGCGTAACAATTGCTACAGATCGGTGGTAGGCAACGGCGCAGCATGCGATTGCGCCACTGCTTCAAGGGCGCGAATGATCCGAGGAGTTCGCCATGCCGATCGTCACCGCTCGCTGTTCCGTCGCCGGCGCGACACCCATCGGGCGCTCCAGGCTCGCGACGTCCTGGTCCCTCACCCAGGACCTGGTAGGCGCGGCAGGGGTCGTCCTCGTCGGCCTGCTGCTGTTCCGGCCTGCTGCCGGCCTCGCCGTCCTCTGGAACGTCCTGATCCCAATCGCTCCCGCCTTGCTGGTCGTGGCGCCCGGCTTGTGGCGGAACATCTGCCCGATGGCCACCGTCAGCCTGCTGCCGCAACGCCTCGGCTGGTCGCGCCGGCACGTCGTGACGCCGCGCAGCGCCGACCTGCTGATGGTTGCCGGCGTCGCCGCGCTGCTCATCGTCGTGCCCTTGCGCCATCTGTCCCTCGACCTCGACGGCCCGCTCTCGGCGGCAATGCTGCTCGTCGCGGCGGGCATCGCCTTTGGCACGGGGTTCATCTTCGAAGCGCGCGGCGGCTGGTGCGCTTCGCTGTGCCCGATCCACCCGGTGGAAAGGCTCTACGGCTTCGCGCCGCTGAAGACGTTCGCCAACCGCCGCTGCGACGGCTGCAGGAAATGTGCAATTCCATGTCCCGACTCGACCCGATCGATGACGCCGCTGGTATGCGCTTCCAGTTTCGGTCGTCGGCTCGGCCACGCCCTGGTGGGCGGATTCGTCGGCTTCGTCTGGGGCTGGAATCAGGTGCCCGACATGCCGGGAGCCGTCGGGGTCCCGGATGCGCTGTTCGCCTATGCGTGGCCGTTCGCCGGCGCTGCCCTGTCGCTCGCGAGCTACGCCCTTGCCCGGCGCCTACTGTGCCGAGGGAAACCGGACGAGGCCAGGCTGGCCCGGCTCTATGCGACCGCAGCGGTGTGCGCCTACTATTGGTATCGGCTGCCCGCGCTGGTCGGGTTCGGCGTCTTCCCCGAAACCGGCCTGCTTTGCGATCTCTCGGCGACGCTCCCCGATTGGACGCCTCAGGCGCTGCACACAGCGAGCACGTCGTTGCTGCTGTGGTTCCTGCTGGTTCGGACCGCTCCGGCTTCGTCCTGGATGAAAAGACCGTCCAAGACGGCTTGATGGGCTACTACACCAGCGCGCCGATCACCGCGGCCGCGCCGAAGCCGGCGACGATCAGCCGGCCCAGCGACACTCCGCCGATGCGGGGCGGCAGGCCGGTCAGCAGCAGGCGCCAGCCGCCGAAGCCGACGGCGAGCGCCGTGATCGCCACCGGCAGCAACAGTTGCTCGAGCCCGGGCATCCAGCCGGGTTCCGAGCGCATCCCTGCGACTGCAAGGCGGACTCCCCACCCGAGCATGGACATGGCGATCAGCAGCATGGGGATCCCCGCGCCGAGGGCGACATAACGTTCCAGCTTGGTCGTTTCTTGCGACATGAAGATTTCCCGCTGAGAAAGCGTCGCATGATTCCGCTTTAACGCGCTCAGCGCAAGCGCTTTCTTTCGGCGGCCGCGGTTTCCCCATTAGGTCCGGGGTCGGCGCTCCCCCAAAAAAATTCATGCACCCTCCCCGCCTTTGTCGTTAAGGTCGTTCCGCTGTCCAAGCAGCGGAGGAGACGAAGATGCTTTCCATGCAGCAGTGCATCGATCTTTGCGACCTGACGCCCGAAGAGGCGAAGGCGCTGCGCGACCGCGCCACGCTGGCCGAGATCGTGGCCATCCAGGCGGAATGCCTGCGCGCGGACGAAGGCCAGACTTGCGACGCGGTGCTCCAATGCCGGATGCTGCGGCTGCGCGACCAATTGCTCGAGGAGGTCGAGGCCGCCGAAGACTTCGACGAACTGGAGCGCGTCGTGCACCACTACTGCGCCTATGCGCGGGAGCGCGACGGCGAGGCGTCCGGCGGACCGGACGGCGGATGACGCACGGCGGCCGACGCCGTATAATCGCCGCCATTCCGAGGAGCGCTGCGAGAGGGTTCCCCTCCCAGGCTCGGGTTTGAAGAGAACGGCGCTCACCTGACAAACCCGTGCCGGGCACGGGAAGCGGGTGAGGACAGGCTCCCATGCGGGCCGCCGCCGCTCCCTCCCGGTCACAAGTTCAACGGAGTCAATATGAACGCTGTGACTGAACTGAAAGACTACGTCGTCGCCGACCTCGGCCTCGCCGACTGGGGCCGCAAGGAAATCCGCATCGCCGAGACCGAAATGCCGGGCCTGATGGCGATCCGCGAGGAATACGCCAAGAGCCAGCCCCTGAAGGGCGCGCGCATCACCGGCTCGCTGCACATGACGATCCAGACGGCCGTGCTGATCGAAACGCTGACCGCGCTCGGCGCGCAGGTGCGCTGGGCTTCGTGCAACATCTTCTCGACCCAGGACCACGCCGCGGCGGCCATCGCCAAGGACGGCGTCGCGGTCTTCGCCGTCAAGGGCGAGTCGCTCGAGGACTACTGGGACTACACCCACCGCATCTTCGAGTGGCCCGACAACGGATACTCCAACATGATCCTCGACGACGGCGGCGACGCCACCCTGCTGCTGCATCTCGGCAGCAAGGCCGAGAAGGACATCTCGGTGCTCGACAACCCGGACAGCGAAGAAGCCATCGTCCTCTATGCCAGCATCAAGGCCAAGCTCAAGCAGGACCCGAAGTGGTACTCGACCCGCCTGGCGCAGATCAAGGGCGTCACCGAGGAAACGACCACCGGCGTGCATCGCCTCTACCAGATGCACGAGCGCGGCGAACTGAAGATCCCGGCGATCAACGTCAACGACTCGGTCACCAAGTCCAAGTTCGACAACCTCTACGGCTGCCGCGAGTCGCTGGTCGACGGCATCAAGCGCGCCACCGACGTCATGGTCGCCGGCAAGATCGCCGTCGTCTGCGGCTACGGCGACGTCGGCAAGGGTTCGGCCCAGGCGCTGCGCGCGCTCTCGGCCCAGGTCTGGGTCACCGAGGTCGACCCGATCTGCGCCTTGCAGGCGGCGATGGAAGGCTATCGCGTCGTCACCATGGACTACGCCTGCGACAAGGCCGACATCTTCGTCACCGCTACCGGCAACTACCACGTCATCGACCACCAGCACCTGGTGAAGATGAAGGACCAGGCGATCGTCTGCAACATCGGCCACTTCGACTCGGAGATCAACGTCGCCTCCATCGAGAAGTACCAGTGGGAGGAGATCAAGCCGCAGGTCGACCACGTCGTCATGCCGTCGGGCAATCGCATCATCCTGCTGGCCAAGGGCCGCCTGGTGAACCTCGGCTGCGCCACCGGCCACCCGAGCTACGTAATGTCGTCGTCGTTCGCCAACCAGACCATCGCGCAGATCGAGCTGTTCACCAAGAACGGCGATTATCCTGTCGGCGTGTATACCCTGCCCAAGCATCTCGACGAGAAGGTCGCGCGCCTGCAGCTGAAGAAGCTCAACGCGCAGCTCACCACCCTGACCGATGCGCAGGCGAAGTACATCGGCGTGCCTGTGAACGGCCCCTACAAGGCCGAGCACTACCGGTACTGAAGCCATGGCCATGCGGTCGTTCCACGCTCGCACGCGGAAGAGCGAGATGCACTACGAGGGTATTCCTCGCACGCGTCCGCCGGAGGAGCCGCGCGACCGCCATGGCCTGGTGCGTGCCGACGCGCTGCTGGTGGCGAGCGGCCTCGCGCCCTCGCGCACCGCAGCACAGCGCATGATCGCGGCCGGCCGCGTCAGCGGCCCCGAAGGCCGCATCGCCAAACCGTCCCAGGAGCTGCGGGCGGATGCCGCACTTCAGGTCACGGCGGACGACGAAGACCGCTACGTCTCGCGCGGCGGCCTCAAGCTCGCCGGCGCCCTGGCCCACACCGGACTGAACGTGCGCGATCGCATCTGCCTCGATGTCGGCCAAAGCACCGGCGGGTTCACCGACTGCCTGATCCAGGCCGGAGCCGCGCGCGTGGTGGGCGTGGACGTCGGCCGCACCCAGCTGCATCCGCGGCTGCGCGGCGATGCGCGCATCGCCTGCATCGAAGAAGTCAATTGCCGCGCACTGACGGCGGACGACCTGGGCGGCCGCGAGCCGGAAGGCGGTTTCGGCCTCATCGTCGCCGACGTCAGCTTCATCTCGCTGACCCTGGTGCTGCCGCAACTGCCGCCCCTGCTCGCCGCCGACGGCGACATGCTGCTGCTGGTGAAGCCGCAGTTCGAAGTCGGCCCCGAGAACGTCGGCAAGGGTGGCATCGTGCGCGACACTTCGCTTTACCCGCAAGTGGAAGCCAAGCTGCGCACCGCCTGCGCGACGGCCGGCCTGAAAGTGCTCGACTGGTTCGACAGCCCCATCGCCGGCGGCGACGGCAACCGCGAATTCTTCCTCTGGACACAGCATGAACAAGATTGAGCTTTCCGTCGAATTCTTCCCGCCGCAGACGCCCGAAGGCGCCGAGAAGCTGCGCACCACCTGGCAGAAGCTGGCGGCATTGAAGCCGGCTTTCTTCTCCGTCACCTTCGGCGCCGGCGGCTCGACGCAGGACCGCACCTTCGAGACCGTCGCCGAAATCCGCGCAGCGGGACTGACCGCGGCCCCGCACATCTCCTGCATCGGCTCCACGCGCGAGCGCATCCGCGCCATCCTCGACCGCTACCACGCGGCGGGCATCGACCGCATCGTCGCCTTGCGCGGCGACCTGCCGTCGGGCATGGCCGATGCCGGCGAATTCCGCTACGCCAACGAACTGGTGGAATTCATCCGCAAGGAAACCGGCGACTGGTTCCGCATCGAAGTGGCCGCCTATCCCGAGTGGCATCCGCAGGCGAAGACCCCCGCCGAGGACCTGAAGAACTTCAAGCGCAAGGTCGACGCAGGCGCCGACGCCGCCATCACCCAGTTCTGCTTCAACCCGGACGCCTACGAGAACTTCGTCGCCGACGCCCGCAAGCTCGGCGTCACGGTGCCCATCGTCCCGGGCATCATGCCCATCGCCTCGTTCTCGAAACTGGCGCGGTTCGCCGACAACTGTGGCGCCGACATCCCGCGCTGGATGCGCCGCAAGTTCGAGAGCTACGGCGACGACACCGACTCCATACGCGCGCTCGGCCTGGACGTGGTGACGCAGTTGTGCGAGCACCTGATCGCGCGCGGCGCCCCCGGCCTGCACTTCTACACGTTGAACCAGGCGGCCTTGACGACCGAGATCGTCAGGCGGCTGGGGCTCTAGCCGGGCTGCTCGCCTTCGGCCGCGGCCTGGTACTGCGCCAGCGTCTGCTGGACGATGGCGCGCAGCTTGCCGGGCCGCACCGGTTTGTTGAGCAGCGTGAAGCCGCGGCGTTCGGCCCCCGCGATCAGCGCGTCGTCGTTGCCGATGATGACCACCGGAAGCGGACCGTAGCGCTGGCGCAGGGCCAACGCGGCCGAGACGCCGCTTTCGCCGGGCAAGCGGTATTCGGCGATGATCATCTCGGGCGTCATCCCGCCCTCGTCGCACAGCGCCGCCGCCTCTGCGGCCGAACCGGCGCCGACCGCGAGGCAGCCCCATCCGGCCAGGAGGCCGACCATGCTGTGCCCGCCCGCGGCCTCGTTCTCGAGAACGACAACGGTCCCTTCGATGACGACGTTCGGCATGGGCAGCGCCGCCTCGGGCTCGCTCTTCGCCTGGGCTTGCCCGAGCGGCACGTCAATCCAGAACACCGAGCCGCGCCCGGGCACCGAGCGAACGCCGATTTCGAGGCCGAGCAGCCGGGCGATGCGATCGCAGATCGCCAGGCCGAGGCCGAGACCCTTGGCATTATTGCGCTCCGGATTGCCGAGCTGCACGTATTCGCCGAAGACGTCCTTGAGATGCTCGGGGGCGATGCCGATGCCCGTATCCCAGACCTGCAGGCGCGCCTTTTCGCTGCGCCGGCGGCAGGCGACGAGCACCCCGCCACGCGCGGTGTAGCGCAGCGCATTGGCGGCGAAGTTCAACAGCACGCGGGTCAGCAGGCCAGGGTCGGTATGCAGCCAGAGATTGCTCGGGCGCACCCTCAGCGCCAGCCCCTTCTCTTCCATGGGTCCCGAATATTCGAGCTTCAGGCGCTCGAGCAGCTCGGCGACGGCGAAATCCGCCGGCTTCGCATTGACCAGGCCCGCGTCGAGCCGGGACATGTCGAGCAGCGTATCGAGCAGATCCTGCAGCGACTGCACCGAGGCGTCGATGTGCTCGACCAGCGGCCGTACCTCGGGCCCGTGCTTGAGCTGGGCGAGGCGCGACACGAACAGGCCGAGCGCGTGCAGCGGCTGCCGCAGGTCGTGGCTGGCGGCCGCGACGAAGCGGCTCTTGGCGGCGTTCGCCCGCTCGGCTTCCTCATTGCGGCGGCGCAGCTCCGCGGTCGCCTGGTCGATCTGCTGGACCAGGAATTCCTGGGCGCGCTCGGTACGCTCGGCCATGGCGTTGATGCCCGTCTCCAAGGTAGGCATCACCTCGGCCGGGTCGGGCGTGACGCGCGCACCGAGTTCGCCCTTGCCGATCCGGTCGACGACGTCGCGGACGTGCAGGATGGTGCGGATGACGCCGCCCGCGATGCCGAGCGCCAGCCAGGCGGCCAGCATGGCGCCGACGATGGCCACGCAGATGCCGATGAAGAGCTGCCGATTCCGCTCGGCATCGAGGCGCACGCGCGACATCTCGACCAGGACGTAGCCGTCGGGCGGCGGCGCCGCCTGAGAGGGCGCCACCCCGGAATACAGGTCGTCGACCGCCAGCAGCTGGGAGCTGAGGATCGGTGCCACGGCGAAGGTCGTGTCGGCCGAGCGGGACCCCGTCTGCCGGAGCCGCGGATCGGTGCCCGCGCTCAGCGGCGTAGCGCCGCTGGCGGCCAGGCGCTGTCCGCGGATGTCGAATATCGCCACCGCGACGATGTCGGGATCGCCCGCCTGCGTCGCCTGCGCCAGGGCCTGCAGCGCCTCGCGGTTGCCCGCGAACACGCCGAATTCCGCCGCGCTGCCCAGTTGGTGGGCATAGGCCCGCGCCCGCGCCTGCAATGCCTCGTCGAGGCTGCGGTATTGCCGATCGAGCAGGATCGCGGCGAGCGCGACGGCCACCACGACGGCCGGCAGGATGGTGGCGACCAGCAAGCGAACCCGGATGCCCGGCATCTTCATGGCAAGCGCTCCTTCATGCGCAAATGCTCCGCCCATTTCTCGGCCACCCCGGTTTCCAGCACGATGCCCAGCGAACGGGCCACGTCGGGATTCACCGCAATGACGAACTCGCGCGGTGCCTGCGGCGGCGGCAGGGGGCGGCCGGCGAGGAAGCCGCGCGCGATGTCGCCGGCCTGCGCGCCCACCTGGGCCGGGGTCGAATACAGGGCCAGCAGGGCGCCGGCCTTCACGTAGGCGGGCGAAAAGCCGACCATCGGGATGCGCCGCCGGTAAGCCGATGTCAGGACGTTCTGGATGGTCGCGCCGTTATAAATCTGGGGATCGGGCAGTGCGAGCAGGAGGTCCGCGTCGTCGAGGACCTTTTGAAGCGCACCAGGCAGTTGATCGGGACCGTCGCTGCGCACCGCGACCAGGCTGAGCCCGCGCTCGCCCGTCGCATGCTGCAGTTCGCTTTCGTATGCCCGCGACTCGGGGCCGAATACGACGGCGACGCGCTGGCGCGAGGGCAGCGCCAGGTGCACCAGGTCGATCAGCCGGCCGGCCGGCTGATCGAGCCAGATCGCGGACTGAGCCCTCGCCGGCCCCGCGCCCGTCGCCGTCGCATAGGCGCTGCGCGGCAAGAGCGTGGCGAGCAGCGGGACGCGCGGTCCCGATTCCGCCATCCCGCGCAGGGCGCCTGCGCCGATGGTGACGATCAGGCGCGGCGGCGGCCCGTCGCCATGCAGCAGTTCCTGCCAGGGACGGGCGATCGCCTCGACCTGCCCTGCCGGCAGCTCGGCCCGCAGCGCCTCTGCCGCTTCCGCATAAGGCCCGCCGCGGTCCGCCATGGCGAGCCAGATCACGGGCTGTGCGGCGCGCGTCGTTTGCGCCCATGCCGAAGTCATGAACCACAGGCAGGCGAGGGCGGCGAGACAGCGCGGCAAGGTCAGTATTCCAGCCTGAGGGTGGCGAATGCCCGGCGTTTGAATTGCCGCGCTGGAAGGTATTCAAGATAGCTGCCGCTCGCCGCCTGCACGGTGACGGCCGCCTCGACACGCGTTGCCCCGAAGCGCATGTGCTTGGCGACGCGCGCATCGACCCGATGCTGAGGAGGCAGTACGTCGAACTCCCCTGCCCACGTCATGCGGCTGGTCTCCGTATAGGTCAGCGTCGTCTCCCAATCGCCCGGCAACGTCTGGAACAGCGCCAGGGCATCGGAACGCTGCGGCGCCGAGAATGAATTGGCGTCCGACGCGAACGGCCAGATGTTGCGCGTCGACATGTGGCTCCACCATAGCCGGGTCGACGCCGTCGGCTGCCAGCGCACCTGGTACTCGTAGCCCCGCATCAGCAAGGTCTCGCTGCCGTTGCACTTGTCGCCCACCAGGAGACGCCCATTGAAGTAGGAGCAACTGGCAACCGGATCGCTCATGATCTCGTTGTAGCCGCGCACGTCGACGGTCAGGCCGAGCGAACGGAACTCGCCGAGGTAGCCGACTTCCCTGACCAGCAGCCTTTCGGGACGCACCTGGCCGCGCATCTGCCAGGTCCAGGCGACCAACATGTTCGCCGTATTGAGGTAGCGAATGTCGGCGCGCTCCTCGAACAGCGTGGGAATGCGCTGCGATTGGGTGACGCCGGCGCGCACCGTCTGCCCCGGGATCACGTGGTAATTGACCATCAGGCGCGGCGACGTCGCATCGCCGACGATGCTGGTCCGTTCCCAGGTAGCCCCCGCGTTGACGACCCATTGCGGATGCGGCCGCCACTCGAGGTTGCCGAACAGCCGCCGCTGCTGGGACGACAGCCAGTCCTGCCCGTAATAGAGCGGCGGCGACCAGACGCGCTCGTCGCGCAGCGTCACGCCCCAGACCGCGCGCCAGTCGACCGCCGGCGAAAACGAATGCTGGAATTCGAACTGGCTGCGCTGCGCCTTGCCGCCCCAGTCGAGAAACACGCCGCGGAAGATCGGCCTCGGGTCGCCATAGGGCGTGCTGTCCCGGAAGTATTCTTCGTCGTGGGAGAGAGAGAACCGCACGTCTTCTCCCGGAACGATCGCGTGACGCCATTCGCCGAACAGGAACCGGCTGCGCATCATCGGCGTCCGTTCCGGGTTCCCGAGCGCGCCGGGATAACCGTCCCCCCATGACAGCTGCAGGCCGCCGGCCTGCAGCATCACATCGTCCCGATGCGTCGGGCGCAGGTCGGCGCGGAAGTTGAGTTCGCCGAGCCGGCTTTCGTCGTAGACCCGGTCGCGGCCGTGGTCGGCCCGATGCGAGGTGCTGATGCGGAACGAGGCCTCGTCGCTGCCCCAGCCGATGCGCGCAACGTTGTCGTAGATCCCGTCTTCCCCGCCCGACACGGAAACCAGCGCCCCACGCGTGTCCGCAGTATGGCGTGTAACGATGTTGACGACGCCCAGGAAGGCGTTGGCCCCGTAGGCGGCAGAATTGGTGCCGCGGAGAACTTCGATCCGCTCGATGTCCTCCAGGTTTACCCCCTGCAGCCCGCGCTGCGTTCCGCCCAGGAAGAAGGTCGAGTAGACGGAACGTCCGTCAATGAAGACCTGCAGTTTCGAACCGTACTGGTCGAGCACGCTGTGATAGGAGGCCGACGGACTCGCGCCGTTCCAGCCGGAAACCAGGAACCCCGGCACGAAGCGCAGGACGTCGTATACGTCGCGCGCGCCAAGTCGCCGGATGCTGTCCCGATCGATGAGGGTAACGGCCCCCGGCGTCTCGTCGAGCGGCTGCGCCAGGCGCGAGACGGACAGCACGACAGGCAGTTCCTCGAAGTACTCGCGCTCGCTCGGCGGCTCCGCGCCGATTGCGCTCCATGGCGCACACAGGGCACCGCACAGCGCGAGAGCGCGTCTGACCAGCAGTTTCATGGGTGGTCCGCCGAGAATGACGAGCCATTATAAGCAGAATGGCTATTCAGCGATGCCCGGCGACTATGACGCCCGCGACCACCAGCGCCGCGCCGGCCCACTGCGCCGGCGACATGGCTTCGCCGAGCAGCCACCAGCCGAGTGCGATGGTGACGAGCGGACCGACGGTGCCGACCAGCGCGGCGCGCCCCGCGCCGATCAGGCGGATCGCGGCGGACTGGGCGAAGACCGGAATCAGCGTCGAGAAAACCGCCATGGCGAGACCGTAGCCGTACACCGGCAGCGGCTGCACGAGTTCCGACAAGGGCTGGGTCGCGAGGAAATGGAGGAGCGTCGCCGCCGTCGACACCAGCATGGCCAGCGCCGTGAAGCGCGCCGCCCCCAGCCGCGCGATCATGCGCGAGCTGCCCGCCAGGTAAAGCGCATAGGAAAGCGACGAGGCGAAGACGAAGCCGCCGCCGATCCACACCGCGGCCTCATCGGCATTCAGCCCGAGGTCGTGGGCGAAGGCGGCCGCGATTCCGGCGTAGCAGAGCAACAGGGCGGCGAGCTCGCGCCGCACGATGCGATGGCCGAAGAACAGCGCCGAGATGAGAATGGTCAGCGTCGGATAGGTGAACAGGATGAGGCGCTCGAGTCCCGCGGTGATGAACTGCAGGCCGACGAAGTCGAAAATGCTCGCGCCGTAGTAGCCGAGGCAGCCGAGCGCGAGCAGCGCAGCCCAGTCGCGACGCGCCAGCGCCGGTGCGCCGCGCGATTCGCGCAGGCCGATCCACGCGAACACCGGCAGCGAGAAGGCCATGCGCAGGGCCAGCAGCGTCACCGCCGCCACCGGGTAGGAGGCGTATGCGAGCTTGATGAGGATCGCCTTGACGGAAAAGCCGAAGGCGGCGATCAGGGCCAATGCGAGACCGAGGCCGTCGGCCGGACCTTGTTTTGATGCCATACTGAATTTGGCCACAGCGCGGCGGGAGGATGCAAGGGTGCAGGCAGCGGGGGTGCATATCGCGCGTCTCGAAGGGCCGGCCGCGCTCGCCAGTCTCGGCAGCGGCAGCGGCGGACTGTCCGATGCCGAAGCCGCGCGCCGCCTCGTCGAATTCGGCGCCAACCGCATCGAAGCCGTGGCCGCCGAGCCCCTCTGGCTCGCACTGGGCCGCGAATTCACCCACTTCTTCGCGCTGCTGCTCTGGCTGGCCGCCGGCCTTGCCTTCTATGCCGAGCGCTTCGGCCCGGGCACCGGTATGGCTCAGCTGGGCTTCGCCATCGTCGCGGTGATCGTCGTCAACGGCCTGTTCTCCTTCTGGCAGGCCTTCCGCGCCCAGCGCGCCGTCGCGGCCCTGCGCGGGCTGCTGCCGGCCCGGGTCGAAGTGCTGCGCGCCGGCCGACCGCTCGAGATCGGCGTTGCCGAAGTGGTGCCGGGCGACCTGCTGCTGCTGGCCGAAGGGGCGCGCGTGCCGGCGGACTGCCGCATCGTCGAAAGCTTCGGCCTGCGCGTGAACCTCGCCACGCTGACCGGCGAGTCTCTCCCGAAGGCGCGCGGCGCCGCACCGGAAGAGGCCGCCGATGCGCTCGCCGCGCACAATCTGCTGCTGGCCGGCACGGCGATCGTCTCGGGCGAATGCCGCGCCGTCGCCTTCGCCACCGGCATGAACACGGAATTCGGACACATCGCGCACCTGACGCAGACCGCGGGCGAGGCCGAATCCCCGCTGCAACGCGAAATCCGGCGCGTCTCGCGGGTCGTCGCGCTGCTGGCCCTGGCACTGGGCCTGGCCTTCTTCGCGGTGGGCAATGCCATCGGCCTGCCGTTCTGGGCGAACTTCACCTTCGCCATCGGCATCATCGTCGCCAACGTTCCCGAGGGATTGCTGCCGACGGTCACGCTGGCGCTCGCGCTTGCCACCCAGCGCATGGCGCGGCGCCAGGCGCTCGTCCGCCACTTGCCCGCGGTGGAAGCGCTGGGCAGCACCACGGTCATCCTCACGGACAAGACCGGCACGCTGACGCAGAACCGCATGGCGGTGCGCGAGACCTTCGTCGGCGGGCGCCATGTGCTTGCCGCCAGGCGCTGGCCCCGCGCCGCGGACATCGAGCTGCGCGCCGTCGCGCGCCATTGCCACAGCCTGAAATTCGTCTACGGCCGGCCTGCAGGCGATCCCATGGAGATCGCGCTGTGGGAATACGCCGGCGAGGGCGGCGTCGAGGAGCGCATCGGCGAACGCCCTTTCGACGCCGAGCGCAAGCGCATGTCGACCACGACGCAGGACGCGGCGGGGCGCAGGAGCCTGTGGTGCAAGGGCGCTCCCGAGACCGTGCTGCCGCTCTGCTCGGCTTGGCTCGAGCGCGGCGAGGCCAAGCCGCTCGACGCCGAGATGCGCCAGCGCCTGCGGCGGGCCGAGGAAGACATGGCCGACCGCGGGCTGCGCGTACTCGCGCTGGCCTGGCGACCGCTCGCCGAAGACGACGCCGCGGACGAGACGGACCTGCAGTTCTGCGGCTACGTCGGCCTCGAAGACCCGCCGCGCCCCGAGGTGCCCGACGCCGTGGCGCGCTGCCGCGCAGCCGGCATCCGCGCCGTCATGATTACCGGCGACCATCCGCGCACGGCGCTGGCCGTCGCGCGCGAGGTCGGGCTGGTCCGCGGCTCGGCGCCTTCCGTGATCCTCGGCGACAACGTGCGTCGCATGGCGCCGGCGGAATTGCAGCTCGCCCTCGACGCGCCCGAAGTGGTGTTCGCGCGCGTGACGGCCGAGCAGAAGATGCTGGTGGTGCAGGCGCTCCAGCACAAGGGGGAGGTGGTCGCCGTGACGGGCGACGGCGTCAACGACGCCCCGGCGCTGAAGACCGCCGACATCGGCATCGCGATGGGCCGCAGCGGCACCGACGTCGCGCGCGAAGCGGCCGACATCGTGCTGCTCGACGACAATTTCGCCACCATCGTCGACGCCGTCGAGGAGGGCCGTGCGGTGTTCGACAACATCCGCAAGTTCCTCACCTACATCCTCACGTCGAACATCCCGGAGATCGTGCCCTACCTGGCGTTCGCGCTGCTCCGCATTCCGCTGCCGCTCACGGTGATCCAGATCCTGGCGGTCGACCTCGGCACCGACATGCTGCCGGCGCTGGCGCTCGGCGCCGAACGGCCGCACGCCGACGTCATGGAGAAGCCGCCGCGGCCGCGCGGCGAGCGGCTGCTGTCCGGCGCCCTGCTGGCGCGCGCCTACCTGTTCCTCGGTCCGCTCGAAGCCGTCGCCGCCATGGCGGCCTTCTTCTTCGTGCTCGCGGGCACGGGCTGGCACTACGGCCAGGACTTGGCCGCCGACCATCCGGGCTACCTGCAGGCCACCACCGCCTGCCTGGCCGCCATCGTGCTGGCGCAGATGGTCAACGTCTTCGTCTGCCGCCATCCGCGGTTGCCCGCCTGGCGCTTCCCGCTCGGCGAGAACCGGCTGCTCGCGTTCGGTCTCGCGGTCGAGATCGCCGTGCTGCTGCTGCTCGTCTACACGCCTCTCGGCCAGCGGGCGTTCGGCACCGCGCCGCTGTCGTCCGACGTCTGGCTGTTCATCCTGCCCTTCGCGCTGGCGCTCGGCGTCGCCGAAGAGCTGCGCAAGTGGATGGTCCGCCGCTTCAGCGCCGCCGGCCGCCGAGAATGGAGCCCAGCACGCCCCTGACGACCTGGCGGCCGATCTCGCTGGCCAGCGTGCGGGCCGCGGTCTTGACCATGGTTTCCGCGACGCTCTGGCGGCGGCCGTTGCCGCCGCCCAGGATGTCGCCGAGCACTTCGCCGATACCGCCCAAGGCACCCGTTCCGGCCGGCTTTGCGGCCGGCCTGCCCGCCGGCGCGCCGGGCGCCGCCTGCTTGGAAGCGCTACCCCGCAGCCGCTCGTAGGCCGATTCGCGGTCCACCACTTCCTCGTAGTGCCCATAGAGCACCGAGCCTTTGATCGCCGCCGCACGTGCCGCTGCATCGAGCGGCCCGATGCGCGAACCGGGCGGCAGCACGAGGGCGCGCTCCACCACCTGCGGCGTTCCCTTCTCGTCGAGGAAGGAGACCAGTGCCTCGCCGACGCCGAGCTCCATGATGGCGGCCTTGGCGTCGAACTTGGGATTGGCGCGCAGCGTCTCGGCCGCCGTCTGGACGGCCTTCTGGTCGCGCGGCGTAAAGGCGCGCAAGGCGTGCTGCACGCGGTTGCCGAGCTGCGCCAGCACCTTGTCCGGCACGTCGAGCGGGTTTTGCGTCACGAAGTACACGCCGACGCCTTTCGAGCGGATCAGCCGCACCACCTGCTCGATCTTCTCCAGCAGCGCCGGCGGTGCCTCGTTGAACAGCAGGTGCGCCTCGTCGAAGAAGAACACCAGCTTGGGCTTGTCGACGTCGCCCACCTCGGGCAGCCGCTCGAACAGCTCGGCCAGCAGCCACAGCAGCAGGGTCGAATAGGCCTGCGGCGAATTCATCAGCTTGTCCGCCGCCAGGATGTTGATGACGCCGCGCCCGGCTTCGGCCTGCATCAGGTCGTCGATGTCGAGCATCGGTTCGCCGAACAGCCTGTCGCCGCCCTGGTTCTCCAAGGCCAGCAGGCCGCGCTGGATGGCGCCGATCGACGCCGCCGAGACGTTGCCGTACTCGGTGATGAACTGCTTCGCGTTCTCGCCGACGTGCTGGACCATGGCGCGCAGGTCCTTGAGATCGAGCAGCAGCAGGCCCTCGTCGTCGGCGATCTTGAACACCAGCTGCAGCACGCCGGCCTGGGTATCGTTGAGCCCCAGCAGGCGTGACAGCAGCAGCGGGCCCATGTCCGAGATGGTCGCCCGCACCGGATGGCCGGCCTCGCCGAAGACGTCCCAGAACACCACGGGGTTGCGCACCGGCGCCCAGTCCGCGACGCCGAGCGCTTCCAGCCGCGCCGCCAGCTTCTCCGACTTGGCGCCTTCCGCGCCCAGGCCGGACAGGTCGCCCTTGACGTCCGCCATGAAGACCGGCACGCCGGCGGCGGAAAACTGCTCGGCCATGCGCTGCAGCGTCACCGTCTTGCCCGTGCCCGTCGCCCCCGTGATGAGGCCGTGGCGGTTGGCAAGCGCCGGCAGCAGGCAGATTTCGGCGCCGGCGGATCGGGCGATGGGCAAGGGGCGGCTCATGGTGGGGCTTTCGCGGATGGTAGAATTGCCCATTTTACGCAGCAGGAAAAAGATCATGGCCGGCCATTCCAAATGGGCGAACATCCAACACCGTAAAGGGCGCCAGGACGAAAAGCGCGGCGCCGCCTTCTCCAAGATCGCCAAGGAAATCACCGTGGCCGCCAAGATGGGCGGCGGCGACCCGGGCTTCAACCCGCGCCTGCGCATGGCGGTGGACAAGGCCAAGGCGCAGAACATGCCGAAGGACAAGATCGAGAACGCCATCAAGAAGGGAACCGGCGAGCTCGAAGGCGTCAGCTACGAGGAGATCCGCTACGAGGGCTACGGCATCAGCGGGGCGGCGATCATCGTCGACTGCCTGACCGACAACAAGGTGCGCACCGTCGCCGACGTCCGCCACGCCTTCAACAAGTATGGCGGCAACATGGGCACCGACGGCTGCGTCGCCTTCATGTTCAAGCATTGCGGCCAGATGATCTTCGCCCCGGGCACCGACGAGGCGAAGCTGATGGACGCCGCCATCGAGGCCGGCGCCGAGGACGTGGCGACCAACGACGACGGCAGCATCGAGGTGATCTCCAGCCCCGGCGACTTCCTCGCCGTCAAGGAGGCGCTCGAGAAGGCCGGCTTCACCGCCGAATTCGCCGAAGTCACCATGAAGCCGCAGAACGAGACCGAGTTCGCCGGCGAGGACGCCGCGAAGATGCAGAAGCTGCTCGACGCCCTCGAAGGCCTGGACGACGTGCAAGAGGTCTACACCACCGCCGTGATGGACGAGTGAGGCCGATGGCCGAGGCCGCGACGCGCATCCTCGGCATCGACCCCGGCCTGCGCATCACCGGCTTCGGGGTCATCGACCGGCGCGGCTCGAAGCTCAGCTACGTCAGCAGCGGCTGCGTGCGCACCGACGACGCGGCCTCGCTGCCCGAGCGCGTGCGCACCATCCTCGACGGCCTCGCCGAAGTGATCGCCGCCCACGGGCCGCAGCAGGCCGCTATCGAGAAGGTGTTCGTCAACGTCAATCCGCAGTCGACGCTGCTGCTCGGCCAGGCGCGCGGCGCGGCCATCGCCGCGCTCGTCACCGCCAGCCTGCCGGTGGCCGAATACACCGCGCTGCAGATCAAGCAGGCCGTCGTCGGCCAGGGCAAGGCCGCCAAGGAGCAGGTGCAGGCGATGGTCATGCGGCTGTTGCAGCTGCCCGGCACGCCCTCGCCGGACGCCGCCGACGCGCTCGCCTGCGCCATCTGCCACGCCCACGGCTCGCAGCTCGGCACGCTCTCGACCGCCGGCTTCCGCGTGCGCGGCGGCCGCCTCGTATAAGGAACCCAAGAATGATCGGACGACTGACCGGCCTCCTGCTCGAGAAGAACCCGCCGCAGATCACCGTCGATGTGCACGGCATCGGCTACGAAATCGACGTGCCGATGAGCACCTTCTACAACCTCCCGGCGGCCGGCGAGAAGGTCTCGCTGCACACCCACCTGCTGGTGCGCGAGGATGCTCACATGCTCTACGGCTTCCTTTCCGAGAGCGAGCGCGCCGCCTTCCGCCAGTTGCTGAAGATCAGCGGCGTCGGCGCGCGCACCGCGCTGGCGGTTCTTTCCGGCTTATCGGTGAACGAACTGGCGCAGGCCGTGGCCACGCAAGAGGCCGGCCGGCTGGTCAAGATCCCCGGCATCGGCAAGAAGACCGCCGAGCGCCTGCTGCTGGAGCTCAAGGACAAGCTGCCCAAGTCGACGCTGGTGTCCGCCGCCGCCACTGCCGCCGTGCCGGATGCCGGCAGCGACATCCTCAACGCCCTGATCGCCCTCGGCTACAACGAGCGCGAGGCCCTGGGCGCCATGAAGACGCTGCCGTCCGGCATCGCGGTGTCGGACGGCATCCGCCAGGCGCTGAAGTCGCTGTCGAAGGGCTGACGCCGTGGGCCTGATCGCGCGCTTGCGGCTGTCGCCCGGCGTGCTGCGCTTCGGCATCAACCTGTGGCCGCCCTTCGTCGGCGCCGGCATCCACGTCACCGAGATCGCGCCCGACTTCCGCAGCGCGACCGTGCGGCTGCGCTACGGCCTGCTCAACCGCAACTACTTCGGCACCCAGTACGGCGGCTCGCTGTTCTCGATGACCGATCCCTTCTATGCCATCCTGCTGCTGCACAACCTGCCGCGCGGCTATCGCGTCTGGGACCGCGCCTCCCGCATCGAATTCAAGACCCCCGGCCGCAGCCATGTCTATGCGCGCTTCGTGCTGACCGACGCCATGCTGGCCGAGGTGCTGGCCGCCACGGCGGACGGCGCCAAATACGAGCCCACCTGGCCGGTCGATATCGTCGACCGCGACGGCGCCGTGGTCGCCACGGTTGAAAAAACTCTTTACATTCGGCGTACTGCCGTCGGATAAACTGCCGGCTCCATGAGTGTCCAAACCGACAACTTCGGCGAGCGCCTGATCGAGGCGACCCGGGAATCGCCGCAGGAGGACGCCATCGAGCGCGCCCTGCGGCCGAAGAAGCTCGCCGAGTACGTCGGCCAGCAGAAGATCCGCGGCCAGCTGGAAATCTTCATCGAGGCCGCGCGGCGCCGCAAGGAGGCGCTCGACCACGTGCTGCTGTTCGGCCCGCCGGGGCTGGGCAAGACCACGCTGGCGCACATCATCGCCCACGAGATGGGCGTCGGCCTGCGCCAGACTTCCGGCCCGGTGCTCGAGCGCGCCGGCGACCTGGCGGCGATCCTCACCAACCTCGAACCGCACGACGTGCTGTTCATCGACGAGATCCACCGCCTGTCGCCGGTCGTCGAGGAAATCCTCTACCCGGCGCTCGAGGACTTCCAGATCGACATCATGATCGGCGAAGGTCCGGCGGCGCGCTCGGTCAAGCTCGACCTGCCGCCGTTCACCCTTGTCGGCGCCACCACGCGCGCCGGCATGCTGACCAATCCGCTGCGCGACCGCTTCGGCATCGTCGCGCGCCTCGAGTTCTACACGCCCGACGAACTCGCCTCGATCATCCGGCGCTCGGCCCAGCTGCTCAACTGCGCGATCGCCGCCGACGGCGCCGGCGAGATCGCGCGCCGCTCGCGCGGCACGCCGCGCATCGCCAACCGCCTGCTGCGCCGCGTGCGCGACTTCGCCGAGGTCAAGGCGACCGGCGAAGTGACCCAGGCGGTAGCCGACGCCGCGCTGTCGATGCTCGACGTCGACAACCTCGGACTGGACACCATGGACCGCAAGCTGCTCGGCGCCATGCTCGAGAAATTCGGCGGCGGACCGGTGGGCGTCGACAACCTGGCCGCGGCGATCGGCGAAGCGCGCGACACCATCGAGGATGTCCTCGAGCCTTACCTGATCCAGCAGGGCTACCTGCAGCGCACGCCGCGCGGCCGCGTCGCCACGCCGGCGATCTGGCGCCACTTCGGCCTCAAGAACCCGGCCGGCAACGGCGATCTGTGGGACGGGCAGTAGTCCCGGCCGCCGAGCGATGACGACGACCAGCCACGGCCGCGCCTCATTCCGGCTTCCGGTGCGCGTCTATTACGAGGACACCGATGCCGGCGGCGTCGTCTATTACGCCAACTACCTGCGCTTCCTCGAGCGCGCGCGCACCGAGGTGCTGCGCGGCGTGGGCTGCTCGCAGGAGCAGTTGCTGAAGGACGGCATCGCCTTCGCCGTGCGCTCGCTGTCCGCCGAATACCTGAAGCCCGCGCGGCTCGACGACGAGCTCGCCGTCCACTCGTCGATCGAATCGCTCGGCCGCGCGCAAGTCGTCTTCGCCCAACGCATTGAACGTGGCGACGAGTTGTTGTTGGATGCGAAAATACGCGTCGCCTGCTTCGACCCCAAGCGCGGCAAGGCGACCGCCATACCCACAGAGATTCACGACAAATTCAAGGCAATGCTATGAACGTAACCCAAGACTTGTCGATCATCGAGTTGGTGGCGAACGCCAGCATGGTCGTCAAGCTCGTCCTGGCCCTGCTGACCTTCGTTTCGGTCATGTCCTGGTACTTCATCTTCCGCAAGTGGTTCGAGCTGCGCGACGCGCGCGCCAAGACCGACCAGTTCGAGCGCGAGTTCTGGAGCGGCGGCAGCCTCGAGACGCTCTACCAGAGCGCCGTCAACGACCGCCACCACACCGGCGCGCTGGAGCGCGTGTTCGAGTCGGGCTACCGCGAGTTCACCAAGCTGCGCGGCCAGCGCTCGCTCGATCCGGCTACCATCGTCGACGGCGTCCGCCGCGGCATGCGCGCCACCTACCAGCGCGAAGTCGACGACCTCGAGGCTCACCTGTCCTTCCTCGCCACCGTCGGCTCGGTGTCGCCCTACGTCGGCCTGTTTGGCACCGTCTGGGGCATCATGCATTCGTTCCGCGGACTGTCGAGCATGGTCTCCGCGACGCTCGCCGCCGTCGCCCCCGGCATCGCCGAGGCGCTGGTCGCCACGGCCATCGGCCTGTTCGCCGCGATTCCCGCCGTGGTCGCCTACAACCGCTACGCGCACGACGCCGACCGCCTGGCGGTGCGCTTCGAGAGCTTCATCGAGGAGTTCTCGAACATCCTGCAAAGGCAGCTCAAGTAATGCGCCAGCGCCGGCTGAAAAACGAAATCAACGTCGTTCCCTACATCGACGTCATGCTGGTGCTGCTCGTCATCTTCATGGTGACTGCGCCGATGATCCAGCCGGGCACCGTCGAGCTGCCGAGCGTGGGCAAGAGCGGCCAGCCGCCCGTCGATCCCATACAGATCACCGTCCGGGCCGACGAGAGCATCACCATGAAGGACAAGGCCCTCGGCGGCGCCGAGGTGACGGTCGGCAGCCAGGAGCTGGCCGGCCGCATCCGCGAGGCGCAGGCCAAGCATCCCGAGCAGGCGGTGCTGATCGCCGGCGACAAGAACGTGCGCTATGAGGCCGTGCTCGCCGTCATGGACCAGCTGCAGCGCCAGCAGGTCGCCAAGATCGGACTGCTGGTGCAGCCCGGGGCCAGATGAACGAGGCGCTGCAACCGAAGCGGCCGGCGCCCGGCAAGCGCATTTCGATCGCGCTGGCGGTCGCGGTCCATGTCGGTCTCGCGGTGTTCCTGATCTTCGGCGTACGCTGGCAGGCCGACCGGCCCGACGTCGTGGAGGTCGATCTGGTGCGCTCGGCCCCGAGCGCGCCCGCGGCCGCGCCGGCCCCGGTGCCCAAGGAAGAGGCACCGAAACCCGAGCCAAAACCCGAACCGAAGCCGCTGCCGAAGCCCGAGCCGAAACCCGTGCCCAAGCCGGAACCCAAGCCCGCGCCGCCGCCGCCCAAACCCGACATCGCGGTCAAGGAGAAGCCGAAGCCCAAGGAAGAGCCGAAGCCCTTCAATCCCCTCGAATCGATGAAGGACCTGTTCAAGCCGAACCCGGCCAACGTCAGCACCGCCGCCGAGAAGGAATTGGCCCAGCGCAAGGCCGCGCAGGCGGCCGCCGCCGCCTCGGCCCGCGACAAGGCGGTCGCGGCGTGGACCAACCGCATTGCCAGCAAGATCAAGCACAACATCATGCGGCCGGCCAATGCCAGCGGCAATCCCGAGGCCATCTACGAGATTACGCTGCTGCCGGACGGCAGCATCATCGGCGAACCGCGCCTCAAGCAGTCCACCGGGAACCCCGCGCTCGACAATGCGATCGAACGCGCGATACGAAAATCCGATCCGTTGCCGAAGCCCGAAGACCCCAGCGTCTTCCAGCGCATTCTGGAACTGCGCTTCCGGCCTCTCGAAGAGTGAAGAGGTATAATTCCGCGCCTATGAAAATACGCTATCTGCTCGGCCTGCTGGCCGTCGCCGCCTCCTCCGCGCACGCCCAGCTCACCGTCGAAATCACCGGTGCCGGCGCCAATCGCATGCCGATCGCGATCGCCGACTTCACCGGCGAG
This sequence comes from Rhodocyclaceae bacterium, assembly GCA_036391735.1. GTDB lineage: Bacteria > Pseudomonadota > Gammaproteobacteria > Burkholderiales > Rhodocyclaceae > Nitricoxidireducens. Next base: position 5,606 of record DASVZI010000066.1, on the reverse strand, counting down.
CGCATCGTCTCCCAGGCCCTGACGTCCGTCGTGCGCAACGATCTCGAGCGCAGCGGCGTCTTCAAGCTGGTCGACACCCGCGGCCAGGCGATTCCCGAGAACGCCAGCATCAGCTACGACGACTGGAAGTCGCGCGGCGCCGACGCCCTCGCCGTGGGCTCCGTCAGCCCCGCCGCCGACGGCCGCTACGAGAGCCGCTTCCGCCTCTACGACATCCAGAAGCAGGCCGCGCTCGGCGGCCAGGGCTACCTGCACACCAGCGGCCAGCTGCGCGGCACCGCCCACCGCATCGCCGACTTCATCTACGAGAAGCTCACCGGCGAGCCGGGCATCTTCTCGACGCGCATCGCCTACGTCGTCAAGAGCACCGGCCGCTACGAGCTGCAGATCGCCGACGCCGACGGCGGCAACGCCCAGACGGCGCTGGCCTCGCGCGAGCCGATCATCTCGCCGAGCTGGTCGCCCGACGGCACCAAGCTCGCCTACGTCTCCTTCGAGGCGAAGAAGCCGATCGTCTATGTGCACGACCTCGCTTCCGGCCGCCGCCACGTCGCCGCCAACTTCAAGGGCTCCAACTCGGCGCCGGCCTGGGCGCCGGACGGCAAGCGGCTCGCGGTGGTGCTGACCAAGGACGGCAGCTCGCAGCTCTACCTGCTCAACTCCGACGGCAGCGGCCTGACGCGCATCGCGACGTCCTCGGGCATCGACACCGAGCCGGCCTTCTCGCCCGACGGCCAGTACATCTACTTCACCTCCGACCGCGGCGGCAGCCCGCAGATCTACCGCATCCCGGCGACCGGCGGCGACGCCCAGCGCATCACCTTCGAAGGCAACTACAACGTGACGCCGCGCCCGTCGCCCGACGGCAAGAGCCTCGCCTACATCTCGCGCAACAGCGGCCGCTTCCAGCTCACGCTGATGGACCTTGCCACCAAGCAGACGCAGGTCCTCACCGACACCGCCAAGGACGAATCGCCGAGCTTCGCCCCCAACGGCCGCATGATCATCTTCGCGACCGAAGTGGGCAACCGCGGCATCCTCGCCGCCGTTTCCGCCGACGGCCGCTTCAAGCAGAGACTTTCGGTACAAGCCGCAGATGTACGGGAACCCTCGTGGGGCCCGCTCGCAAAATAGACACCATCGGAGAGAACACATGCGCTACACCCTGCCCCTGATCGCCACCCTGTTGCTGGCTGCCTGCAGTTCGCAGCCGCCCGCCCCCGAGCAGAACCCCGCCGGCGTCGAGAGCCGCACGCCGTCCGCGACCAGCTCGGGCGTCAACGAAGGCAACTTCGAGCCCTACAGCATCGCCGGCCTCAAGGATCCGCGCAGCCCGCTGTTCAAGCGCTCGGTGTATTTCGACTTCGACCAGTACGTGGTCAAGGACGAGTTCAAGCCCACCATCGAGGCGCATGCCAAGTTCCTGGTCGCCAACCCGCAGTTCAAGGTGCTGATCCAGGGCAACGCCGACGAGCGCGGCAGCCGCGAATACAACCTGGCGCTGGGCCAGAAGCGCGCCGACGCCGTCAAGAAGTCGCTCGCCCTGCTCGGCGCCCGCGAAGACCAGGTCGAGTCGGTCAGCCTCGGCAAGGAAAAGCCCGTTTGCACCGAGTCCACCGAGGACTGCTGGGCGAAGAACCGCCGCGCCGACATCCTGCACTCGGCCGCCAAGGAGTTCTAAGCCATGCGCGGCGCCCGCCTCCTGCTGGTCATCGCCTTCGGCCTGGCCGCCTTGCCGGCCCGCGCCGGCCTGTTCGACGACGAGGAGGCGCGCGCGCGCATCGACCAGCTGCGCAAGGACTTCGACACGCTGTCCCAGCGCGTCGACCAATCGGCGAAGAACCAGATGGACTTCGCCAACCAGTACGAGGTGCTGAAGTCCGACGTCGCCACCCTGCGCGGCCAGATCGAAGTCATCACCAACGAGCTCGAGGCGGCGCAGAAGCGCCAGAAGGATTTCTACGTCGACCTCGACACGCGGCTGCGCAAGCTCGAAGGTGTTCCTGAGTCGGCGCCCCAAGGCAACGGCGAGGCGCCCAAGACCGACCCCGCGAGCGAATCGCGCGACTACGACGCCGCGCTCACCGCGCTCAAGGCGGCAAAGTACAAGGACGCGCTGGCCGGCTTCCAGGGCTTCATCAAGAACTACCCGGGCAGCACGCTGCTGCCGTCGGCCACCTATTGGGCGGCGTCCTGCTACTACCAGCTGAAGGACTACGGCCACGCCGCCGAACTGTTCGGCCAGCTGGCCGCCACCTGGCCGAACGACGCCAAGGCGCCCGATGCCCTGCTCGCCGCCGGCAACGCCCAGCTCGAAGGCGGCAATGCGGCCGCGGCGCGCAAGACCTTCGAGGCGCTGATCCAGAAGTACCCGGGCACCAACGCCGCGGCGTCCGCCAAGGCCCGACTCAAGAGCCTGCCGGCGTCCAAGAAGCGGTGAGCGGCGACAGCGGCGCGCCGGTGCTGCGCGTCACCGAGATCTTCCATTCCCTGCAGGGCGAGTCGACGCGCGTCGGGCTGCCGACCGTGTTCGTGCGCCTGACCGGCTGCCCGCTGCGCTGCACCTGGTGCGACACCGCCTATGCCTTCGCCGGCGGGGAAGCCGTCGAATTGCCCGAGGTGCTCGCCCGCGTGGCGGCCTTCGGCTGCCCCACCGTCTGCGTCACCGGCGGCGAGCCGCTGGCGCAGAAGGCCTGCCTCCCGCTGCTTGCCGCGCTCTGCGACGCCGGCTACTCGGTATCGCTCGAGACCAGCGGCGCGCTCGACATTTCCGGCGTCGATCCGCGCGTCTCCCGCATCGTCGACCTCAAGGCGCCGGGCTCGGGCGAAGCGGAGAAGAACCGCTGGGAGAACGTCGCCCTGCTGACCCCGCACGACGAGCTCAAGCTGGTGCTGGCCGACGAGGCCGACTACGAATGGGCGAAGGCCGCGCTGCGCGAGCACGCGCTCGACCGCCGCTGCACCGTGCTGTTCTCGCCGGTCGCCGGCAGCCTCGAACCCGCGCAGCTCGCCGCATGGATCCTGCGCGACCGGCTGCCGGTGCGCTTCCAGCTGCAGCTGCACAAGATCCTCTGGGGCAACGAGCGCGCCCGCTAGAATGAACGCCATGAAGCCCGCCGTCGTGCTGCTCTCGGGCGGCCTCGATTCCGCCACCGCGCTCGCCATCGCCGCCGCCGACGGCTACGCCTGCCACTGCCTGTCGGTCGACTACGGCCAGCGGCACGTCGCCGAACTCGCCGCCGCCGCGCGCGTGGCCGCCGCCCTCGGCGCACGCGAGCACCGCGTGGTGCACCTCGACATCAACCAGTTCGGCGGCTCGGCCCTCACCGACACCTCGATCGCCGTGCCCACCGGCGGCGTGGCGCCCGGCATCCCGGTCACCTACGTGCCGGCGCGCAACACCATCATGCTGTCGCTGGCGCTCGCCTGGGCCGAAGTGCTCGGCGCGCAGGACATCTTCGTCGGCGTGAATGCCGTCGACTACTCCGGCTACCCCGACTGCCGTCCCGAGTACATCCGCGCCTTCGAGGCGATGGCGAACCTCGCCACCAAGGCCGCGGTGGAGGGACGGGCATTGCATCTTCACGCGCCGCTGATCGACCTCACCAAGGCCGATATCATCAAGCGCGGCGCCGCGCTGGGCGTCGATTACGGCCTCACCGTCTCCTGCTACCAAGCGGACGCCGACGGCCGCGCCTGCGGCACCTGCGATTCCTGCCGGCTGCGCCGCGCCGGCTTCGAAGCCGCGGGCCTCGCGGACCCCACGCGCTACCATCGATTGGCATAAGCAAGATTGATTTTCCTGTTCGCGCTATTCATTAGAATCGCGCGACCGGGCCGCGAGAGCCCGCCCTCGAGGAGGAAACACAACATGGAATTCGGCATCCACCAACAGATCCTGCTGTCCGTCTTCGGCCTCGGCGCCGTCATGGGGGCGGTCGCCAACAAGACCAACTTCTGCACCATGGGCGCGGTCTCCGACTGGGTGAACATGGAAGACAAGGGGCGGCTGCGCGCCTGGCTGCTCGCCATCGCCGTCGCCATGGCCGGCGTGCTCGCGCTCGAGACGCTGGGCAAGGTCAACCTCTCGGGCAGCACCTTCCCGCCCTACCGCACCGCCAACCTCGCCTGGCTGCGCTACGTCTTCGGCGGCCTGATGTTCGGCATCGGCATGACGCTCGCCTCCGGCTGCGGCAACAAGACCCTGGTGCGCATCGGCGGCGGCAACCTCAAGTCGCTGGTGGTGCTGGCCATCGCCTCGACCATGGCCTACCTGATGCTCTGGACCAACTTCTACGCCCTGGCCTTCGACAGCTGGATGGCGCCGTGGACCATCAAGCTCGGCGAGATGGGCATTCCGAACCAGACCGTGTACGGCATCCTCGGCGGCCTCATGGGCGCCGAAGGCAGCGGCCTGCACCTCGCCGTCGGCGCCATCGCCGTCGTCGCGCTGCTGGCCTACGTCTTTGCCTCGGCCGACTTCCGCGGCAACCGCGACCACATCATCGGCGGCGCCGTGATCGGCCTGGTCGTGGTGGCCGGCTGGTACCTGACCGGCGGCCCGATGGGCACCGAATGGAAGGAATGGGCCGAGATGGCCGACGTGCCGCCCTCGCGCGTCGAAGTGCAGTCCTTCACGTTCATCAGCCCGATGGGCGACGGCGCGCGCTACCTGATGGACCCGGCCAACTTCTCGCTCATCAACTTCGGCATCGCCGCGCTCACCGGCGTCATCGTCGGCTCGCTGATCTACGCGCTGGTCACCCGCAGCTTCCGCCTCGAATGGTTCGTCAATGGCAGCGACTTCGTCAATCACGCGGTCGGCGCGGTGCTCATGGGCATCGGCGGCGTCCTATCGATGGGCTGCACGGTCGGCCAGGGCATCACCGGCGTTTCCACGCTGGCGGTCGGCTCGATCCTGACCCTGGTCGCCATCGTCGCCGGCGCCGCCGGAACGATGAAATTCCAGTACTGGCGTATGATGCAGGAGGCCTGAAGCCAAGTTGCTGCAGCCGGTTGCGCTAATCCCCGAGCCTCGATATAATCGCGCGCTTTCGTCGGGTGGTTAGCTCAGTCGGTAGAGCAGCTGGCTTTTAACCAGTTGGTCACAGGTTCAAATCCTGTACCACCCACCATACGAAACTTCGGGGGTATAGCTCAGTTGGTAGAGCAGCTGACTCTTAATCAGTTGGTCGTAGGTTCGACTCCTACTGCCCCTACCAAACACTCGGTGATGTAGCTCAGCTGGTTAGAGCGACGGATTCATAATCCGTAGGTCGAGGGTTCAAGTCCCCCCATCACCACCAGACACTTCAAGGGCTTGGCGATTGCGTCAGGCCCTTTTGCTTTTGGTCCGGCCAGGGCTATTTCTTCGCCGCGCCGACGAAACCCAGCGCCAGCAGCCACTTGCGATCGCGCCGAATGGTGTCTAGGCGGACCTTGCGGTTCTGCCGTTCCGCCTTGTTCTGTGCGTACTCCACGAGCCGACGGAACAGCCGGGGCGAGAGCGGCTTCCCACCCAGCATGCGCGCGGCGCCGAAGGCCGAAAGGACGGGCGCATAGCGGCGGAACAACTCGTCTTCGAAGCTGACGATCGCTTCGACCGA
>DASVZI010000065.1:0-42774 GCA_036391735.1 Rhodocyclaceae bacterium | reverse complement strand
GCGCTACCGGCTGCGCACCGCGGTGGCCCTGGCGCTGGTGATCGCCGCCAAGCTCGCCACCGTGGCGGTGCCGATGGCGCTCAAGGGCATCGTCGACCAGCTCGGGGCATCCACGGGCACCGATGCGGCGCCGGCCGCACTGCCGGTTTTCCTGCTGCTCGGGTACGCGGTACTCCGCTTCCTCGGCACCTTCTTCAGCGAGATCCGCGACTTCGCCTTCGCGCGGGTAACGCAGGACACGGTGACCGGCTACCTGCTGCGCTCCTTCATCCACCTGCACCGGCTCTCCGCCCGCTTCCACGCGGTGAGGCGCACCGGCGGCGTCACCCGTGACGTCGAGCGCGGCACCCAGGGCATCGGCTTCCTGCTCGGCGTGGCGCTGTTCACCGTGCTGCCGACGCTGTTCGAGATCCTCGCCGTCGTCGTCATCATCGGCATCGGCTACAGCGCCTGGTTCATCCTGGTCATCCTCGCGACCTTCGCCGCCTACACCACCTTCACCGTGGTCTATACGGAACGCCGCGCCGTGTACCAGCGCGCGCTCAACAAGATCGACTCCCGCGCGAACGCCCAATTGGTCGACAGCCTGCTCAACTTCGAGACCGTCAAGTACTACACCAACGAGCGCTTCGAGCACCTGCGCCTCGGCGGCCTGCTCGGCCGCTCGGTCGAGATCGCGGTGCAGAACCAGAAGGCGCTCTCCATCCTGCACATCGGCCAGAGCGGCATCATCGCCATCGGCGTCGCGTCCATCATGCTGCTCGCCGGCCAGAGCGTCGTGACCGGCCACATGTCGGTCGGCGACCTGGTGCTGGTCAACGCCTACGTGATCCAGGTGTGCCTGCCGCTCAACTCGCTCGGCTTCATCTTCCGCCAGGCGCGCGACGCCATCGTCAACGCCGAGCAGCTGTTCCGCCTGATGGACGAGAGGCCGGAAGTCCAGGACGAGCCGGATCGCCGCGAACTCGAGGTGACGAAGGGCGAGGTCCGTTTCGAACACGTGAGCTTCGCCTACGAGTCGGGCCGCCCGATCCTGCAGGACGTCAGCTTCGCCATCCCGCCCGGCCGCACCGTCGCCGTGGTCGGCGGCAGCGGTTCCGGCAAGTCGACCCTGGCGCGGCTGCTGTTCCGCTTCTACGACGTCGCGCACGGACGCGTCCGCATCGACGGCCAGGACGTGCGCGACGTCAGCCAGCGGTCCTTGCGCGCCGCCATCGGCATCGTGCCGCAGGACACGATCCTGTTCAACGACAGCATCGCCTACAACATCGCCTACGGACGCTCGGGCGCCAAGCTGCACGAGGTGATCGAAGCGGCCAAGGCGGCGCACGTGCACGACTTCATCAGCAGCCTGCCCGACGGCTACGACACCCTGGTGGGCGAACGCGGCGTGAAGCTCTCCGGTGGCGAGAAGCAGCGTATCGCGATCGCGCGGGCGATCCTCAAGAATCCGCCGATCCTGGTGCTCGACGAGGCGACTTCGGCGCTCGACACGCGTGCCGAGCGCGCCATCCAGGACGAGCTCGACCGCCTGGCGCGCGCCCGTACGACGCTGGTCATCGCGCACCGTCTCTCGACGGTGGTCGGCGCCGACGAGATCCTGGTGCTCGAGCACGGCCGCATCGTCGAGCGCGGCCGCCACGGCGCCTTGCTCGACGCCGACGGCGTCTATGCCCAGTTATGGCGCCTGCAGTTGCAGCAGCAGGCGCTCGAGCAGGCGGGACGGCGACAGGAGGGATGATCGATGGAAATGCTTGCGGGCGGCGGGTATGTGACGACAGAAGCGGCTGTGCGTGCGGTCGAACTGGTGGCGCCGATGATCGAGGCGGCGCGCGGCGATGCCGGCGTGGTCGGCAGCGGCTTCCTCTACGTGGTCGTGATGGACCCGGCGCTGCGCCCGGCCGACGTGCGCTTCGAGGAAGCCATCCTGCATGAGCGGGGCTTCGGCGACGAGACGCGCTGGGACGCCGACTACCGGAGCTTCGCGCGCGACAAGGCTCGGCTGTGCTGGCAGTACGGGATGGACGGGCATCGGTTGCAGACTCTCGAGCCGTATCGGCTGCGTGGCGGCGACAGCCTGTTGTGGGGCGGGGTGTGGCTCGATGGCATCGCTGTCGGGGCGAGCGGCGCGTTCCCCGCTTATGACGAGTTGTTCGCGGGTGCGGTGGCTCTTGGGCTACGTGCGATGGCCAAGCGAGCGCGCGAGGCGGCTATAGACTCCCGGCTGACGACCGCCACGGGCGACGGGGGATCGTCGCCGCTTCGTGTCCCCCGGCCCGGATGAGGCAGAAGCCCGGGCCTCCTCCTTTACCTACGCGTCGACGATCCCCCGCCACCCGCGGCTTGGATGTGGTTTTCCGTCGAGCCGCTGTCACCGTTCCGGGCATGTGGGGTGTCCTGCTGCGCGCAGGTAAAGGAGGAGGCGGACGCCTTATCGCTCTTGTCCGCCGGGGGACACGGAGCGCAGCAGGACACCCCACTCGCCCGCCAACCTCGCCCGCCAACAAATGAGGGCTAAGGCCCCTACCCAGAACCCGTTACCCCAATTAGCGGCAGTCCCGTATTTCGCCAAACACGTGTCGGCGGCACACTTCCGCTCAGTCGATCAACACCGAGACTTGCTCGCTTGCTGCCGCTTCCCAGGCCGCATCCCGAGCCGCCGACCACGAAGCTGCGTCGGCCCCATCCGCATCCAGATTGAGCGAGGCCCTCCGGCCTCGTCGGGATTCATCGCAAATCATCATCGAAAGGAAGCAAGCATGAAAACGACCAGAACCGTCCTCGCCGCCGCCGCCCTCGCCGCCTGCTCGCTCGCCTATGCGCAACAGCAAAGCTACGTCGGCATCGGCGCAGGGGAGTCGTCGACCGACATCAACGGCGGCAGCTCGCGCGACACCTCGTACAAGCTCTTCGCCGGCTACGACTTCAACCGCAACTGGGCGGTCGAGGGCGCCTACGCCGACCTCGGCAAGCCCGGCTATCCGCAGGGCGACGCCCGGGAGACCGCCTGGTACGTGGCGGGCAAGGGCGCGCTGCCGATCAGCCAGCAATTCGACTTGTTCGCCAAGCTGGGCGCGACGCGCAACAAGCGCGACCTCGGCGGCGACAACTCGCGCACCGATCTCCTCGCCGGCATCGGCGCCGAATACAAGTTCAACAAGCAGGTCGGATTGCGCCTCGAGTACGAGGACTTCGGCAAGTTCGGCGACAATGGCAACGGCATCGGCAGCAGCCGCGCCAATATGTGGACGCTGGGCCTGGACTACAAATTCCCGAGGTTCTGACCCGCGTTCGCCAAGCCCATCCCGAGCGTCGGCTGCGGTCAGCGCCCGCCGCCTGCCGTACCGCCGACGCCTCCACCCCCCATCGTACCCGCCCCACCCGCACCGCTGGTACCGCCGGTGCTGTTGGTCGTGCGGCCCCGGGTACCGCCCGGAGGGATCGTCGCGGGTCCGGACCCCGGGGTTGCGGTGCCCGGCGGCGCGCCGGTCGGTGAGCCGGCGGTGCCGTTCGGCGGAATCGTCGCCGGTCCCGATCCTGGGACAACGGTTCCTCCGGGCGTCCGGTCGGTGGCGCTCGAACCCGCCCCGCCGTCGATGACGGTGCCCGTATTGCCGCCGGTGACGGTATCCGTCGTGCTCGGCTGAATGACAGTGTTCGGCGAGCCGCCCACGTCGGGCGTTATGCCCGATGTGCCTGCCGTGCCCGGCTCGACGCTGCCCGTCGGCGGGCCGATGGTGCTGCCGCCCGTACCCGGCGCGGTGCCCGTGCCGCCGGTGTCCCGGGGCAACGGACTTCTCGTCGCTTGCGCGAGCAACTGAACAACCGGTTCGGCCCCCACTGCTCCTGCCACCAATAATCCGCCGGCCGCGGCCAGGGTGCAGGCTGCCGTCTTCCACGTCTTGCGCATCTCGCTTCCTCCTGTCATGACGCCCGCCTGATGCGCGAGATGCCGCCTGGACACCCCGCGCAGCAAGCCGCCCGGGATCAGCGTCCGCCCGTGCTCGGCGTGGTGCTGCCCGAACCCGGAGTCGGGACGCAACCGTTGCTCGTCATGGTGCTGCCCGTTGGGCACGTGCCGGACGATCCGCTCGTTCCCGAACCGTAGGTTCCGCCGCTGCCGGAGGTATCCGCGCCGCCGCCGCCCATGCCGCTGCTGCTGCCGCCGCCCATGCCGCTGCTGCTGCCGCCGCTGCCCGATCCGCCGCCGCTGCCCATGCCGCCGCCGCCGGTGCCGCCGCCCATGCCGCTGCCGCTCCCGCCGCCGCCCATGCCTCCGCCGGTCCCGCCGCTACCGCCGCTACCGCCGCCGCTGCCGCCGCCTGCCTGTGCGATCTGTGTCGACTGATCGCTCGCGGCCGCGGCGTTCACCTGGACCGCCGCGAGCGCCACGCCGGCGATCATCGATGCCAGCAATCCGCCATATCGGAAATTCGTCTTGGACATTTGCCGTCTCCTTCGTTGAGTGATGGGTCCGCGGCATCCCCCGCAATCGGCGTGCCATTGTTCGCACGCCTTCGGTCCGGCGCGGCCCCACGGCGGGCCGGAACTTCTTACGCCTTGCGTGAATTTTCTACAGGGCGGCCTGCGCCATGACGACTGCATCGCGCTGCGAACCCGCACCGCCGGGCCGGAGTCAAACCGTGACGCGCCGAGAGGAGAAACGACCATGGCACCGATACCAAGCCGGAAGTCCGCGACGACCGCAAGGACAGCAATGGAATGCCAACGCGGCGCGGCCGTGGGGGCCTTCAGCGGAGCGATCATGGCCACCTTCGCGGGCGCCACGCCGCTTGTCGGCGTGCTCGCCGCCGCCTCGGCAAGTGCCGTCGGCGCCTTGATCGCACTGCTGATCTGGAGCGCATCGGCCGAGGCGCCCGAGGACGACGTGCTGCCGCCACCGCCCGAGGATCGCTGAGGGAGTTCGCCGTGGCCCGCGCACTTTGGAAGGGGGCGATCGCCTTCAGTCTGGTGCACATCCCGGTGACGCTCTACCCTGCATCGAGCAGCGCCGAACTGGATTTCAAGATGATCGACCGGCGCGACTTCGCGCCGGTCGGCTACCAGCGGGTGAACAAGCGCAGCGGCGAGCCGGTGCCTTCCGACGAGATCGTCAAGGGCTACGAGTACGAGGACGACCAGTACGTCGTGATGTCGAACGAGGACTTCCGCGAGGCCAACGTGCAGGCCACGCAGACCGTCGACATCTTCGCCTTCGTCGAGGCCGCCGACATCCCGCCCTACCACTACGACACCCCCTACTACCTCGAACCCTCGAAGCGCGGCGCGAAGGGCTACGCGCTGCTGCGCGAGGTGCTGCGTCGCAAGGACCGCATCGCGCTTGCCAACGTCGTGATCCGCACGCGCCAGCGGCTCGCCGCGCTGGTGCCGGTCGGCCGCATGCTGGTGCTCAATACCCTGCGCTTCGCCGACGAGATTCGCGCCTTCGACGCCGCGAACCTGCCCGGCGACGACCTCGTCGCGCTGAAGGTCAGCGACCGCGAGATCGCCATGGCGGAACGCCTCGTCGACGACATGGCGGAAACCTGGCATCCCGAGCAGTACCACGACACCTACCGCGAAGACCTGCTCGCGCTCATCCATCGCAAGGTGGAATCGGGCGAGACGCATGTGCTGGCCGAACCGGCCGAGCACAAGGCCGGCGCCGAGGGCGGCGCGGAAGTGGTCGACCTCATGGCGCTGCTCAAGCGCAGCCTGGAATCGCGCGGCCATGCCGAGCGCGAAACGCCGGCGCGCACGCCGCGCAAGACGGCCAGCCATCGCGGCAGCGCGCGCAAGCATTGAACGCGCTTGACCGAACGAGACGGGTGCGCTGAATGTCGCGCGGCAAGGATGGTGCCGCACTGGCCGACTACCGGCACAAGCGCGATTTCTCCGCGACGCCCGAGCCCCGCGGCGAAGGCATGGCGCCGGGCGCGCGGGAACTTGCCTTCACGGTGCAGCGCCACGCCGCGCGCCGGCTCCACTTCGACTTCCGCCTCGAACTCGGCGGCGTGCTGAAGAGCTGGGCGGTGCCACGCGGCCCCAGCCTCGATCCGGCGGAGAAGCGGCTGGCGGTCGAAGTCGAGGACCACCCGCTTGAATACGGGGAATTCGAGGGCGAGATCCCGAGCGGCCAATACGGCGCCGGCGAGGTGCAGCTGTGGGATCGCGGCACCTGGCATTGCGAGGACGACGACGCGGCGGAGGCCCTGGCGCAGGGCCACCTCAAGTTCGCGCTGCACGGCTTCAAGCTGCGCGGCCGCTGGGCGCTGGTGCGCATCCGCGGGCGCGAGCGCGCGGATGCGACCGAGAGCGAACTCCGGCGCGAGCCGAACCAATGGCTGCTCATCAAGGAGAAGGACGCGGAGGCGCGGCGCGGGCCGGCGGCGGAGATCACCGAGCGCATGCCGGGAAGCGTCAAGCGGCGCCTCGCCGAATTGCAGCGGGAGCAGCCGCTGCCCGACTTCGTCGCGCCGCAGCTCGCCACCCTGGTCGCGGCGCCGCCCGCGTCCGACGGCTGGCTCTACGAGATCAAGTACGACGGCTATCGGCTGATGGCGCGGCTGGCGGACCACGGCGCGCGGCTGTACACGCGCGCCGGCAACGACTGGACGGCCAGGCTGCCGGGACTCGCGGCGCGGTTGGCTCAGATGAAGCTGGATGGCAGCTGGCTCGATGGCGAGATCGTCGTGCTGAACGGCGACGGCGTACCCGACTTCCAGGCGCTGCAGAATGCCTTCGACCGCAACGCGCGCAACGGCATCAGCTACTTCGTGTTCGACGCGCCCTGGCTTGCCGGCCGCGACCTCCGCGCGCTGCCCCTGGCGGAACGCAAACGGCGCCTTGCCGAAGCGCTGGCGGCGGCGCCCGCGGGCGGGAAAGGTGCCGCGGTCGCCTACGCCGAGCATTTCGCCGGCGATGCCGGCGATATCGGAGCGGCCCTCGAACAGGCATGCCGGCTCGGGCTCGAGGGCCTGATCGGCAAGCGCGCCGACTCGGGCTACGCGAGCGAGCGCGGCCGCGACTGGATCAAGCTCAAGTGCCGCCCGCGCCAGGAGTTCGTCGTCGGCGGCTACTCCGATCCGCGCGGCAGCCGCGCCGCCTTCGGCGCCCTGCTGCTCGGCCTGCGCGAGACCGATGGACAATTGCGCTATGCCGGCCGGGTCGGTACCGGCTTCGACGAGCGCCTGCTGGCCAGCCTCGGCGATCGCCTGGCTCGCCTCGCAACGAAAGCGCCGCCCTTCGAAAATCCGCCGCGCGAGAAGGACGTGCATTGGGTGCGGCCGGAGCTGGTAGCCGAGGTTGCCTACGGCGGCTGGACGCGCGAGAACCAGCTGCGCCAGGCTTCGTTCCTCGGCCTGCGCGAGGACAAGCCGGCCGGCGAGGTGCGCCGCGAGGAAGCCGCACCGGCCGAGCCGCCGGCGGAATCGCCCGCCGGCAGCCGCGACGCGCGCGTCGCGGGCGTGCGGCTCACTCATCCCGATCGCCTGATGTGGCCCGACGCCGGCCTCACCAAAAGCGACCTGGCCCACTACTACGAGCGCATCGCGGAGTGGATCGTGCCCCAGCTCGCGAGGCGGCCCCTGAGCCTGCTGCGCTGTCCGGACGGCAGCGCCGCGCAATGCTTCTTCCAGAAGCACCTTGGCCGCCAGCGGCCCGCCGGCGTGCGCGACTTCACGTGGCAGGAATTGTCCGGCGAGAAGCGCGACTACGTCTATGTCGAGAGCATCGAGGCGGTGATCGGCCTGGTGCAGCGGGGCATCCTCGAGTTCCATACCTGGGGCTCGAGCCTGCCGCATCCGGAACGGCCGGATCGGATCACGCTGGACCTGGATCCCGCGCCCGACGTGCCGTGGCCGCGCGTGGTGGAAGGGGCGCAACTGGCGCGCACCGTGTTCGAGGAGTTGGGGCTGGCGAGCTTCGTCAAGACCACCGGCGGCAAGGGGCTGCACGTGGTGGTGCCGCTGCAGCCGCGGCTGGGCTGGGAGGAGGTCAAGGAGTTCAGCAAGGCCGTCGCCCGGCACCTCGCGCGCATCGTCCCGGAACGCTTCACCGCGAACATGGCGAAATCCAAGCGCACCGGCCGCATCTTCGTCGACTACCTGCGCAACGGCGAAGGCGCGACGGCCATCGCCGCGTACTCGACGCGCGCCCGGCCCGGCGCGCCGGTGTCGGTGCCGCTCGCCTGGGACGAATTGACGGCGCAGCCGCCCGCCTGGACCGTCGAGACCGTGCCGCGCCGCTTGTCCGCCCTGCGCGATGATCCGTGGCAGCATTACCCGGAGCGGGCGCAGCGCATCACCGCATCCATGCGGCGCGCGCTCGGCATCGACAAACGCTGAACGGAGGCGCGATGGCCGGCAAGCCGAAGCGATGGTCGCAGCACGTCACCGAGACGAGCCACGCGCTCGATCTCGAGCCGGGCGTCTTCGCCCTCGACGATCCCCGCGCCATCGCGGCTTCGCTCAAGCGCTCGGCGGAGGCCAGCCGGCAGCGCAAGGCCGATCCTTTCCGCTCGGCGATGTCGATGCTGGTCTTCTACGTCAATCGCGCCGGACGCAAGCTGCCGCGCGCGCGCCGGCTGGTGCTCGAGCGGGCGAAGGACGAGTTGCGCGACGCCTTCGGCCGCCCGCGGCGCGCCGCGCGTTCTCGGTAATCGTTTCCGACGCCGGTAAGCCTTACAGTGATTTCCGCCTTGCCGGCGGCGGCGGCGCGCGGCATGGAACATGCGGCATGACGGGTTTCAGGAGAAGGCCATGCCCCGAATTCCGGAACACCCGCGCGCAGCACAGCGCAGCCGCGCGCCGACGGGAAAGAGCGCCAAGCCGCCGGCCGCGGGACCGCCGCCCGAGCCCGAGACCACGGGACCGCGAGAGAGGATCAGGCAAGGTGCGCGCGACATTGCCGCCGGCATACTCGACGATGACCGGCGTCGCATCCCCGACGATGTGCCCGGGCCGCGCGAGAAGCCGGAACGGACCAAAGGCGCGCGCGTGAAACCCGAAGGCGTCGACAAGCGCAAGTAGCCGGGCACGCGATATGCGAGGTCGCCGGGCAGTGTCGGGGACGCCGCGTCGGCTCCGGCATTTTCCGCAGTCAACCGCAAGGAGTATGAATATGGCATCCACATCCTATACCGGCAGCCAACCGCAATCGGGCTCCCGCATCGTCGGCGGACAGAAGGGCGAAGGACCCGGTCCTGAAGTGATGGCGGCCGACACGCTCGAGGGCGATTCGGTCGTGAACACCGCGGGCGAGGATCTCGGCGACATCAAGGACATCATGATCGACGTCAAGAGCGGCCGCGTCGCCTATGCGGTGCTGTCGAAGGGCGGCGTCCTCGGCATCGGCGACAAGCTGTTCGCCATTCCCTGGAGCGCGCTCACCCTCGACGCCGACCGCAAGTGCTTCATCCTCGACGTCAGCAAGGACCGCATGGACAAGGCGCCGGGCTTCGACAAGGACCATTGGCCTTCGATGGCCGACATGAACTGGGCGACGCAGATTCACTCGTATTACGGTCAGCCCAATTATTGGGAACCGCCGCCGGAGGTTTGATTCTTCGTTCGTTTAGGTGGCAGGGCGCTCGGGCCGACGGGGTGCCCTGCTGCACTCCGTGTCCCCCGGCGGACAGGAGCGATACGGCGTCCGCCTCCTCCTTTACCTGCGTGCAGCAGGGCACCCCATCGGCCCAGGAACGGTGGTTCCGATTTTCGGCCAACAGCAACGGCATCAAGCCGAGGGTGGCGGGGGAGTGCCGACGCGCAGGTAAAGGAGGAGGCCCGGGCCTTTGCCTCATCCGGGCCGGGGGACACGGAGCGTCGGCACTCCCCCGTCGCCCGCGGCGGGTCGCCAGCCGGCTACCGCGCCGGAACCGACACCCAATCGCCCTCGGCGGGTCGCCAGCCGGCGACTGCGCCGGAACCGACCCAGTAGTCCGGCTACCGACGCACCGCCGCCAAGATTCCCTGCATCAACGCCAACGGCGTCGGCGGGCAACCGGGCACGGTCACATCCACCGCGATCACATTGTCGACGCGTCCGCAGGAAGCGTAGCTCTCCCCGAACGGCCCGCCGGTGCAGCCGCAGTCGCCGACCGCCACCACCAGCTTGGGATCCGGCGTGCAATCGTAGGCGATGCGCAGGGCGTTCTCCATGTTCTTGGTCACCGGGCCGGTGACCAGCAGCATGTCGGCGTGCCTCGGGCTGGCGACGAACTTGATGCCGCGGCCTTCGAGGTTGTAGTAGGCGTTGTTCAGCGCGTGGATCTCGAGTTCGCAGCCGTTGCACGAGCCGGCGTCGACCTCGCGGATGGTCAGCGCGCGCCCGAGGATGCTCAGGATCTCGTCGTGCAGCCGCTCGATCTCGGCCGCCGGCGCCGCCTCGGCCGGCCGCTCGGTCAGGATGCCGGTGCGCAGGATGCGCTTGAGCACATGGATCATAGATCCGCTCCGCTGTAGCTCAGGTTGAACGACTTGTTGATCAGCGGGAAGTCCGGGACGATGTCGTTGAGCACGGCATGCTCGAGCGCCGGCCAGGCCTGCCACGAGGGATCGTGCGGGTGGACGCGGGCGAACCTGCCTTGTCCGTCGAACTGGACGCCGACGAGCACTTCGCCGCGCCAGCCCTCGACGACGCCGAGGCCCGCGGCGCCCGGCGCTGGCGTCACCACCGTCCGCGTTTCGCCGGCGGGCAGCGCCACCGCGATTTCGCGGATCAGCCGCAACGATTCGAGGATTTCGCCGAAGCGCACGGCGGCGCGCGCCGCGACGTCGCCGCGCTCGTCCACATAGGGCCGCACGCCGAGCGCCGCGTAGGGCGGCGGCGGCGTGTAGCCCTGCCGATAGGCGCGGCCGTCGAGCAGCACGCCGGCCGCGCGCGCGGCCATGCCGGTGAGCGAGAGCTCGCGCGCAAGATCCGCGCTGATGATGCCGGTGGTGAGGAAGCGGTCCATCAGGCCCGCGTGCTCCACGTAGATCTTGCGCAGCGCGTTCACCTCGGGCTGCAGCGCGTAGCACTGCTCGACGACGGCGTCGAGCATCGCGCCTTCCAGGTCGAGCGAGACGCCGCCGGGGACGATCCTGTCCATCATGAAGCGGTGGCCGAAGACCTGGGCGTTGAGGCGCAGCCAGTCTTCCTTGAGCCGCATGAACTGCGTCAGGCCGAAGGCGAAGGCGGCGTCGTTGCCGAGCGCGCCGAGGTCGCCGAGATGGTTGGCGACGCGCTCGCGCTCGAGCATCAGCGCGCGCAGCGCCAGCGCGCGGGGCGGCGGCGTCACGCCGCAGGCCGCCTCGACTGCCGAGGCGTAGGCCCAGGCGTAGGCGCAGGCGGAGTCGCCCGAGACGCGGCCGGCGATGCGGCCGGCGGCGGCCAGGTCGGCGCCGATCATCAGCTTCTCGACGCCCTTGTGCTGGTAGCCGAGGCGCTGCTCGAGGCGCAGCACCTTCTCGCCCACCACCGTGAAGCGGAAATGGCCGGGCTCGATGATGCCGGCGTGGATCGGGCCGACCGGAATCTCGTGCGCGCCTTCGCCGCCCACCTTGACGAACTCGTAGTCGGACGGAAGGTTGGGAAAGCCGGCGCCGACGCCGCTGGCGTGCACGCTGTCGTGACGCAGCGGATACCAGTCGGCGGGCCAGCCGCCATGGCGCAACCACGGCCGCTGGTCGGGACCGTCGGCCGCGATGCCGACGAGGTCGCGCGTCGCGCGCTGCATTCGGTTGGCCGTGGGGAAGAGGCCCGACAGGTCGGGATAGACGGGATTGTCGGCCGGCAGGTCGAGACCCACCCAGGCGTGGCCGTTGTCGATGCCGAACACGCAATCCAGGCGGAAGCCGCCGCCTGCGGGGCGGGCGTCCGAGCCCCAGATCGCCGCGATGCGGCCGCCGGCGCGGAACACCGCGCTGGCAAAATTCCAAAGTTCCTGGCCGCTCGAAGCGCGGCCGCGCCAGACCGGGCTGCCCAGCCCCGGCTGCTTGTCGAACTCGATGGGTTCCTGGTAGAACTTCATGGCCGCCGTCCCTCGCTCAACCCAGCATCCGCGAGGCTTCGTGGAACCAGCGCGTGAGATAAGGGGGGATGTAGAGGCCGATCATCAGCACGATCGACAGATGCACGAACACCGGCGTGATGGCCGGGGCATGCGGCAGCGCCTTCGCGTGCGTCTCGCCGAACACCATCGGCTGGACCTTGCCGAAGATCGACGCGAAGGCGACGCCCAGGGCGGTCAACAGGATCGGCGTGGCCCACGGGTGATGCTTCATGGCGTGGGTGAGGATCATGAACTCGCTGGCGAAGACGCCGAACGGCGGCATGCCGAGGATCGCCAGGGTGCCCAGCATCAAGCCCCAGCCGATCACCGGGTTGATCTTCATCAGGCCGCGGATGTCCTCCATCAGCTGCGTGCCGGTCTTCTGCGCGGCGTGGCCGACGGCGAAGAAGATCGCCGACTTGGTCAGCGAATGCATCGTCATGTGCAGCAGGCCGGCGAAGTTCGCCACCGCGCCGCCCATGCCGAAGGCAAAGGTGATGAGGCCCATGTGCTCGATCGACGAGTAGGCGAACATGCGCTTGATGTCCTTCTGCCGCGAGAGGAAGAAGGCAGCCACCACCAGGGTGAACAGGCCGAAGGCCATCATCAGGTTGCCGGCGAAGCCGTTGCCGATCGCGCCGTCGGCCAGCACCTTGCAGCGGATGATGGCGTAGAGGGCGACGTTGAGCAGCAGGCCAGACAGCACCGCGGAGACCGGCGTCGGGCCTTCCGCGTGGGCGTCGGGCAGCCAGTTGTGCAGCGGCGCCAGGCCGACCTTGGTGCCGTAGCCGACCAGCAGGAAGATGAACGACAGCGCCATGATGGTCGGCTCGAGCTGGCCCTTGACGTCGACCAGGTGGGTCCACAGCAGCGCGTTGCCGGTTTCGCCGAGCACGCGCTCGGCGGCGAAGTACAGCAGGATGGTGCCGAACAGCGCTTGCGCGATACCGACGCCGCAGAGGATGAAGTACTTCCAGGCCGCCTCGAGCGAAGCCGGCGTGCGGTAGAGCGACACCAGCAGCACCGTCGTCAGCGTCGCCGCCTCCATCGCCACCCACAGCACGCCGAGGTTGTTGGTGGTGAGCGCCGCCAGCATGGTGAACATGAACAGCTGGAACATGCTCTTGTAGAGCCGCAGCCGCCGCGCGCTGAGCTTGCCGTGCTCGCGCTCGTTCTTCATGTAGGGGCCGGAGAAGATGCTGGTGGTCAGGCCGACGAAGGCCGTCAGCGCGACGAAGAAGACGTTCAGCGAGTCGATGAAGAACATCTCGCCGAAGGCGAAGCGCGGCCCGTGGGCGATGATCTCGGCGGTGAGCAGCGCGGAGGCCAGGAAGGTGGTGCCGCTGGCGACGATATTGAGGTTCGGCGCCCAGTCGCGCTCGCCGGCGACGGTCAGCAGCAGGCCGCTGACGAGCGGCGTGGCGAGCATGAGGATGAAGAAGTCGATGCTCATCAGTTGTCTTTCAGCCGCTCCATGTGGCGGATGTCCAGGCTGTCGAACTGCTCGCGGATCTGGAAGAAGAACACGCCGAGGATGATGGCGCCGACCAGCACGTCGAGCGCGATGCCGAGCTCGACGACCATCGGCATGCCGTAGGTGGCGCTGGTCGCGGCGAGGAACAGCCCGTTCTCCATCGCCAGGAAGCCGATCACCTGGGGAATCGCCTTGGTCCGCGTGATCATCATCAGGAAGGCCAGCATGACGGCTGCCAGGGCGATGCCGAGCGTGCCGCGCGTGATGGTGTTGGACAGCTGCGAGATCGGCAGCGCGACGTTGAAGGCGATGATGACCAGTCCGATGCCGACCAGCATGGTGGTGGGAATGGCGATCAGCGACTCGACGTCCCACTTGACATGCAGCTGGCGCACCAGGCGATGCAGGATCCAGGGCAGCACCAGCGCCTTGAGCAGCAGGGTGAGGCCGGCGGACCAGAACAGGTGGTGCTGGTGCGTCGACCAGGCCACCACCGCGGTCGACACGGCAAGCACCAGGCCCTGGTAGGCGAACAGGTTGATGAGAGGCAACACGCGGCGCTGCGCCAGCATGGCGAACGCCAGCAGCAGGATCACCGAGGCGAACAGGTTGATGAGCTGGGCGGTGAGTGGGATGGTATTCATATCAGCCGTTCACCGAGTTGCTGCCGCGTTCAGTCATTGGCACCCGGCTTGCGACCCGCCGAGGGCGACGGGGGATCGTCGCCGCTCCGTGTCCCCCGGCCCGGATGAGACAAAGGCCCGGGCCTCCTCCTTTACCTGCGCGTCGACGATCCCCCGCCACCCTCGGCTTGAGGCCGTTGCTGTTGGCCGCAAGTCGCTGCCACCGTTCCAGGGCCGGTGGGGTGCCCTGTTTCGCGTAGGTAAAGGAGGAGGCGGACGCCTTATCGCTCTTGTCCGCCGGGGGACACGAAGCGAAACAGGGCACCCCGCCGGCCCGCGCAACGAGGTCGTTCATACCCGCGTCTCCAACAGCAACCTCACGAGCAATCCGAGCACCGCAAGCATGAACGCCGTGCCGAGGAACTCCGGCGCCCGGAAGATCCGCATCTTGGCATTGACCGTCTCGATCACCGCGAGCAGCGCGCCGCCGATCGCCAGCTTGAACAGCAGCAGCGGAACCGCGGCCGCCAGCGCGCCGAAGTTGTCGCCGGCGGCAATGCCCCAGGGGAAGAACAGCGCCAGGCCGAGGCAGGAATAGGCATAGAGCTTGAGGCTGGACGCCCACTCGATCAGCGCCAGGTGGCGGCCCGAGTACTCGAGGATCATCGCCTCGTGGATCATGGTGAGCTCGAGGTGCGTCGCCGGGTTGTCGACCGGCACGCGGGCGTTCTCCGCCAGCGAGACGAAGGTGAAGGCGACGCCGGCGAAGGCCAGGCTCGGATAGACGGCGAACTCGCGGTGGGCGAGCGTCTCGACGATGGTGGCGACCGAGGTCGATTGCGAGATCAGCGCCGTGGTGAAGATCACCATCAGCAGCGCCGGCTCGGCAAGAAAGCCCACGAGCATTTCGCGGCGGCCGCCGAGCGAACCGAAGGAGGTGCCGACGTCCATCGCGGCCAGCGAGATGAAGATGCGGGCGAGGCCGAATACGCCGACCAGGGCGATGGTGTCCGCCGCCGGCGCGAAGGGCAGGTCGGTGGACATCGTCGGCACGATCGCGCAGGCCAGCACCATGCAGCCGAAAATCACGAAGGGCGCCGTGCGGAACAGCGACGAGGCGCCGTGCGCGATCACGACGTCCTTGTTGAACAGCTTGTGCAGCATGTAGTACTGCTGCAGCAGCGGCGGCGCGCTGCGGTTCTGCAGCCAGGCGCGGCACTGGTTCACCCAGCCGGTCAGCAGCGGCGCCAGCGCGAGCGCGAGCACGATGGCGAACAATTGGGCGAGGAGTCCGGTCAGGTTCACGTTATGGCCTCGCCACAAGGAGCAACAGGATCAGCGTCAGGAAGCTGTACAGCAGATAGATCGCGATGCGCCCGCCTTGCAGCCTGACGATGAGTCCCGAGCCGAACTCGACGAGCCTGGCCACCGGCAGGTACAGCCAATGCCAGAAGTGGTCCTCGACCTTGACGCTGTAGTAAGGCTTCTCATCGCGGGCGCCGGGAATATGCAGCTCCAGGCGGAACATGCGCTCGAAGATGCGGCGGATCGGCTGCGAGAAGCCCTCGGCGGTGTCCTGCGCGCGCGGCCCCTGGAACCAGTAGCCGCAATCCCACGCCTGGGTACGCCGCACGCGGCCGTGGTAGAGGCGGCGCACCAGCCAGCGGCCGAGCAGCACGGAGGCGGCGATGACGCACAGGAAGATCATCGGCGCATAGCTGGCGCGCTCCGGCGAGATCGGCGCCAGCAGCCACCAGCCGTGCCGGGCGATGCGATCCGCCAGCCCGGTGCCGACCAGCTGGCGCGTGGCGTTGTCGATGTACAGGATGGCCGTGGTCGGCAGCACGCCGAGCAGCACGGTGATAAGGCCCAGCCAGATCAGCCCGATGCGCTCGGGCCAGCCGGCGTCGTGCGCCTCCTTGAGACTCTCCTCGCGCATCTGGCCGAGGAAGATGATGCCGAAGAACTTGACCATGGCGAAGCCGGCGAGCGCGGCGACCAGCGCCACCAGCGCAGCGGCGACCGGCACGATCATGTTGAGCCAGGGATGCGGGAGGCCGGGCGAGAACAGGAAGCCCTGCAGCAGCAGCCATTCGGACACGAAGCCGGAGAGCGGCGGCAGGCCGGCACCGGCGATCACGCCGGTAAGCGCCAGCCAGGCCACCCACGGCATGCGGTGGATCAGGCCGCCCAGCTTGCCGAGGCTGCGTTCCTTGGTGGCATGCAGCACCGACCCGGTAGCCAGGAACAGCAGGCTCTTGAATCCGGAGTGCGCCAAACAATGGTAGAGCGTCGCCGTCATCGCGAGCGCAGCGAGCCCGTCCATGCGGTAGGCATGGAAGAGCAGCGTCAGGCCGATGGCCACGGCGATCAGGCCGATGTTCTCGATCGACGAGTAGGCGAGCAGGCGCTTCATATCGCTCTGCACGGTGCTGTAGAGGACGCCGAAGGCGGCGGTGGCGAGGCCGACCACCAGCGCCACCACGCCCCACCACCAGAGCGGCGTGTCGAGCAGGTCGAAGCTCACGCGCAGCAGGCCATAGATGGCGGTCTTCAGCATCACCCCGCTCATCATGGCGGACACCGGCGACGGCGCGGCCGGGTGGGCCTCCGGCAGCCAGACGTGCACCGGCAGCAGGCCGGCCTTGGCGCCGAAGCCGAACAACGCCAGCAGGTAGGCGGCCGACGCCCAGAACGGAGACAGGTGCTGGGCGCGCATGCCGTCGAAGCTGTAGTCGCCGCTGCCCTTGGTCATGACGCCGAAGGACAGCAGGATGGCGATGGCGCCGACGTGGGCGATCAGCAGGTAGAGGTAGCCGGCGCGGCGGATCTCGGCGTGCTTGTGATCGGTTGTGACCAGGAAGAAGGAGGACAGCGCCATGCTCTCCCACGCCACCATGAACGCATAGCCGTCGTCGGCCAGCAGCACCATCAGCATGCTGGCGAGGAACAGGTGGTATTCGAGGCAAAGCAGCCGCGGCGCGCCTTCGGCATGGCGGAAGTAGCCGGCGCCGAACACCGAGATGCCGGCCGAGACGAAGCCGAGCAGCAGCGCGAAGATCGCCGTCAGGTTGTCGAGCCGCAGGTGGAAGGGAAGATCGGGCAGGCCGATGGCGAGCACCGCGACCTGCGGCTGCTCACCGAGCGCATGCAGCGCGGTGGCGCCGATCAGCACGCCGACCAGCGCGCCGGCGGGGAACAGCAGATTGGCTATGAAGGCAGTGCTGCGCGGTCCGAGCAGTCCGACCAGCCCCACCGCGAACCACGCTGCGGCGGCGATCAGAAGGACGTCGATGGACAGCAGCTCAGACATGTTCTCGTCAGGGGCAAAGCGCGATTCTAGCAGCGGCCGGCGCGCCCGGTCTAAGGTTTCTTCATGCCGCCATCAGGCGAAACGTTGCTGCGGCAACGGTTTCAGCGGGTCATCCTCGCCGGCATTCTCCGGCCGCGCGTAGACCGCTTCCAGCGCCTGCTCGGCGGTCGGATAGAAGCGCCGCTCGCCGATCACCTGCCAGAGTCCGGTCGCGTGCATGACGTCCAGCACCTGGCGCTTTAGGCCGGCGAACAGGACGACGACGCCGATGCCGTTGAGCCGGTCCACCATGCGGTGCACGACCTCTTCACCGGAGGCGTCGAGTTCGTTGATGCCGTCGCCGACCACCAGCAGGTAGGGCGCTTCCGGATTCGAGGTCACGGCTTCCAGGAGCGCGTCCTCGAAGTACGAGACGTTGGCGAAGTACAGGCGTCCGTCGAAGCGCACGGCGGTGACGACGGGAGAAGCAGGCAGATTGTTGAGCTTGGCATCGCGCAGGGTGCCGTCGGCATGGCGTCCGAGGATGGCGACGCGCGGCGTCATGGTGCGATAGAGGTAGAGCGCGATCGCCAGCCCTGCGCCGACGATGATGCCGTTGTCGAGATGCGGGGCGAAGGCCAGCGTGGCGACGAAGGTGACCGCCGCGGCGATGCCGTCGTGCTTGTTGGCCTGCCAGGCATGCTTGACGGCGGGAAAGTTGATGAGGCCGACCACCGCCATGATGATTACCGCGGCCAGCACCGACTGCGGCAGGTGATAGAGCAGCGGCGTCAGGAACAGCAGCGTGAGCAGTACGAAGACACCGGTGAACACCGACGACATGCCGGTGCGCGCGCCGGCATTTATGTTGACCGCCGAACGGGAGAACGAGCCGGACACCGGGAAGGCCTGGCTGAAGCTGCCGACGATGTTGGCGAGTCCCTGGCCGACGAGCTCCTGGTTGGGATCGATCTTCTGCTTGGTCTTGGCCGCGATGGCCTTGGCGATGGAGATGGCCTCCATGAAGCCCACCAGCGAGATGACGATGGCGGCCGAGAACAGGCTGCTGATCATGCTCCACGAGATGCGCGGCGAAGCGATCGAGGGCAGCCCCTCGGGAACCTTGCCGACGACCTCGCCGCCGCCGATCAGCTTAAGTTCGCCGGCGCTGCCCCTCGGGATGCGCCAGTGACGGCCGTCGGTCTGGAGTCCTTCCGGCACCCTGCCCGCGGCGTAGAACTTGTCGGGCTCGCCCGCCGCCCCTGGGACCCGCTCGAACACCATGCTGCGGATGGCACGGTTGCGGCGGCGGTTTTCGTCTTCGCGGTCCTTGAGCTGCAGGCGCAGCAGCTCGGCTTCATAGTTCAGCGTCACCGCCTCGTGAGACAGCTCGCCGCGCTCCTTGTGCTCCGTCTTCAGTTCCGCCGCCTTGGCGTCGAGCTGGGCCCCGATTTCCTTGATGCGCGCAGCCGTACGCGCGAATTCGCCGAGCAGCGCCTGCGCCTCGGGCTCGGCAATCTGCTCGATGCGCGCGGTGGCGTTGCGCTCGAAACCGATCTGCCACGAAACCAGCGTCGTCATGCCGACGGCGACCAGCACGCCGGGCAGCCGCGGCACGTACCTGCGAATCAGCCACATGATCGCGATGGCCGACAACCCGAATGCCAGCGTCGGCAGGTGGGTGTCGCCGACCTGCTTCGCGACGCCCCAGATGTCTTCGATGAAATGCTCGGAACGTCCCATGGGCACCCCGATCAGCTTGTTGATCTGGGACAGTCCGATGATGATGGCGGCTGCATTGGTGAAGCCCACGATGACGGGATGGGACAGGAAGTTCACCACGATGCCGAGCTTGAACACGCCCAGCGACAGCTGAACGATGCCGACGAGCAGGGACAGCATGATGGCCAGCGCGATGAATTGTTCGCTTCCCGCTGCAGCCATCGGCGCCAGGCTCGAAGCCGTCAGGAGGGACACCACCGCCACCGGCCCGGTGCCGAGCTGGTTCGACGAGCCCCACAGGGAAGCGACCAGGACCGGCAGGAAGGCGGCATAGAGGCCGTAGTAGGCGGGCATGCCGGCCAGTTGCGCGTAGGCCATCGACTGCGGCACCAGGACCAGGGCCACCGTCAATCCAGCCACGAAGTCGGCCCGCAGCGCGGCACCCGAATAGGGCAGCCAGCGGAGGAAGGGAAACACGGTCTTGGGCGAGAAGTTCATTTTCGGCACCTTGGTCAGCGATTCGAGGTCTTGTCCGGCACTGCGGTCACCAGCGGGCAGGAGAGCTTGGTCCAGGGGTTGGAGGCGCGGTCCGCCGCCACGCTCTCCCAGCCTTCGAGAGAATCGATGACGACCGAGACGACGCATTCGTGGGTATTCGCGTATTGCACGATGTCGCGCCGCCGCAGGTCCGGCCGCAGCGTCAGGCTGTAGGCGATGCCTTCGTCGCGCAGGGACTTCACGAAGCCGTCGACCTCGGCCGGCAGGGTCTCGCCGTCCGCCAGGACAAGGATGTCGACGTCGGCCTGCATGCGCTGGGCGAGCCCGCGCGCGGACGCCAGCAAGCGCGGCTCCACGTGCCCTTCCCGCACCGCCAGCAGCACCTTGCGTTCACGTCTCGGCATTCGATGGGTTCCCTGTGGTGACGGCGAGGTCTTCGCAGCTTCCGTGCCACGCCCACCGGAAGACTTAAGCCACTGAATCAAAGAGACAATCCAACCATGCCGCAATGACTATTTGAGGACGCAACATTGCAGAATGCAATGCATCGCCGCCGGTGCCGGGCGTTGACGATCTCTTCACCTTGAATTGACGCATATTTGACGGTGCGGAAAGA
The DNA here is from genome assembly GCA_036391735.1 of Rhodocyclaceae bacterium. Classification (GTDB taxonomy): domain Bacteria; phylum Pseudomonadota; class Gammaproteobacteria; order Burkholderiales; family Rhodocyclaceae; genus Nitricoxidireducens. Next base: position 22,515 of record DASVZI010000065.1, on the reverse strand, counting down.
TCGTTGCATTGCGCAGGCCGACTATTGCATCATGCAACTCTCGTCCCCAGCGCCCCGACATGGATTCCCTGCGTCAGAAGATCACCCTCGGCTATCTCGCGATCGGCGCCCTCGTTCTCGCGCTGGCGCTGATGGCTTTCCTCGAGCTTCACCTGCTGGAGGAGAAGATGATCGCCGGCGAGCGGGTCGGCGAGTTCTTCGGTTTCGCCCTGGAGATCAGGCGCTTTGAGAAGAACTACTTCCTTTACGGCCAGGAAGCGGACCTGGCCGAGAACCGCCAGTACGTAGGCCTGGCCCGCGACCTGCTGCACGAGCGGCGCCCGCTGTTCGAGACCCTGGCGGCTCCCGCTTACATCGACGAACTGCACGATCGCATCAATTCCTATGCGGAGATGGTGGACCGCTACGCCCGGCACGCCGATGCCGCGCTGGGCGCCGGCATCCGGCAGACCGGCAAGGAGATCCTGGGTGCGGCTGAAAGCCTGTCGCGCGCGCAGCAGGCCATGCTGCGACTGACCGTGGAACGGCAACAGCGCCTGCTCATCGCCTCGGTGGCCGCCGTTGCCTTGCTGGTCGCGGCGGTCGTCGCTTCGCTGCGGCGGTCGTTCAACTACGTGATACGGCAGCTGGAACTGCGCCAGGGGCAACTGGTGCGGGCGGAGAAGCTCGCCGCGCTCGGGACCCTGCTGTCCGGGGTCGCACATGAGCTCAACAACCCCCTTTCCAACATCTCGTCGTCCTGCGAGATCCTGACCGAGGAGATCGACGGCGATGACGGCGCCTTCAAGCGCGAACTGCTCGGCCAGATCGACGGCGAAACCTGGCGCGCCCAGCGCATCGTGCGTTCGCTGCTCGACTATGCGCGCGGCAGGGAATTTCGCGCCGAGACGGTCCAGATCGCGCCGCTGGTCGAAGACACCCTGCGCCTCATTCGCGGCCGCATCCCGACGCGCGTGCGCGTCGAGCGCCGCATCCGCGACGAACTGGCGGTCTCCGGGGACCGGCAGCGCCTGCAGCAGATATTGTTCAACCTCCTCGGCAATGCGATCGAGGCGGTCGGGGAGACCGGCGAAATCCTCATCGCCGCCCGCCGCGTCGATGCCGCGCACGAGCCGTGCGGCGGTCCGGGCGCCCTGGTGTTCGGGCAGTGCGCCGCCGGCCCGGTGATCGAGATCGAGGTGCGCGACAGCGGAAAAGGCATCGCGCCGGACGTGCTGCCGCGCATCTTCGACCCGTTCTTCACCACCAAGGAAGTGGGCCAGGGCATGGGACTGGGCCTGTTCATCGTCTTCGAAATCGTCGAGGAGCACGGCGGCTGCATCGCCGTATCGAGCGAAAACGGCAAGGGCGCGGCATTCTTCGTCCGCCTGCCTTCTGGAGAGAGTCACCCAACATGAGCAATGGAAAACTGCTGATCGTCGACGACGAGAAGACGGCCCTGCGAAACCTCGAACACGTGATGAAGAAGGAAGGCTACGAGGTCGTCGCCACCCAGAGCGGCAGCAACGCCATCGCCCATATCGAAAAGCAGCGCTTCGACGTGGTGCTCACCGACCTGCGCATGGAGAAGGTGGACGGCATGCAGGTCTTGAAGCGCGTGAGGGACACCAGTCCCGACACCGAAGTCATCATGATCACCGGCTTCGCCACGCTGGAATCGGCGGTCGATGCCATGAAGCAGGGCGCCTACAACTACATCGCCAAGCCCTTCCGGCTGGAGGAGGTGCGCCGCGTGGTGGCCGAGGCGATGGGCAAGATCCGGCTGCGCCGCGAGAACCGCGAGCTGCGGGAACTGGTGAACGGCCACCAGGGCAAGGTTCGCATCATCACGCAGGACCCCGAGATGCAGCGCCTGCTGGATATGGCCCGCCAGGTCGCGCCGACCGACTGCAACGTCCTGATCACCGGGGAATCGGGAACCGGCAAGGAACTGTTCGCGCACTACCTGCACTACAACAGCAAGCGCGCCGACGGCCCCTTCGTCGCCGTGAATTGCGGCGCCTTCAACGAGGAGCTGCTGGCCAACGAACTGTTCGGCCACGTCAAGGGCGCGTTCACCGGGGCCATCGCGGAGAAGCAGGGGCTGCTGGCCGCCGCGGACGGCGGAACGCTGTTTCTCGATGAAATCACCGAGATGAGCCCGGCGATGCAGGTCAAGCTGCTGCGCGCGATCCAGGAGAAGGAAGTGCAGCCGCTGGGCGCCACCAAGCCGCTCAAGGTCGACGTGCGCTTCGTCGCCGCCACCAATCGCGACGTGCTCGGCCTGATGAAGAACGGCGAGTTCCGCCAGGATCTCTATTTCCGCCTCAACGTCGTCACCCTCCAGATCCCATCGCTGGCGAAGCGCAAGGAGGACGTCCCGCTGCTCGCCTACCATTTTCTCCGGCAATGCGCGGCGCGGATGGGAAAGCCGGTCGCCGAGATATCTCAGGACGCCCTCGACCTGCTGAAGACCTACGATTTCCCCGGCAACGTGCGCGAACTGGAGAACATCGTCGAGCGCGGCGTTGCCATCGCCACCGGCGACACCATCGAGACGGCACACCTGCCCGACGACCTGCGCGACGTCACCATCCGCACCTTCCGCAAGAAGGAAGGCCGGCTGCCTTCGCTGGAAGAGCAGGAACACGACTACATCCGCTGGGTGCTGCAGGAAGCCGGCGGCAACCAGACGCTGGCAGCCCAGATCCTCGGCATCGACCGGGTCTCGCTCTGGCGGAAGCTGAAGCAATCGTCCTAGCTTCGGCCGCCTCTCACCATAAGCGCCTGCGATAAGAGCATAACGGGCTTCTAGCCATCCACGGCCGCCTGACGCTAGAATCGGATCATTCGTTTCATTTTGCAATAGCGCCGCTACCGTTTGCAGCAATTTCACAATCGGCGCTGTCGGTGCCCTCTCGTCAGGCCGGTATATCCATGTTCTCGAACAAACTGCTGCGCGTCTTTCCGTTCCTTTCCTGGTTCCCGATCGACGCCGTCATCCTCCGCGGGGACATGATCGCCGGCATCACCGGCGGCCTAGTGCTGGTTCCCAAGGCCATGGCTTATGCGCAGCTTTCCGGCCTGCCGGTCTATTTCGGGCTCTATACCGCCTTCGTGCCGGCCATCCTCGGCGCGCTCTGGGGATCGAGCCGCCAATTGGCCACCGGGCCGGTCGCCATCGTCTCGCTGATGACCGCCGCCGCGGTCACCCCGCTGGCCGTGCCCTTCACCGAGGACTACATCGGCCTGGCACTGCTGCTGACGCTGATGGTCGGCGTCATCCAGTTCGCGCTCGGCGCGATCAAGCTCGGGACGATCGTCAACTTCGTCTCCCACCCGGTGATCCTCGGCTTCATGAACGCTGCCGCCATCATCATCGCGATGTCGCAGCTCGACATGCTGCTCGGCATCCCGAAAGGCCGCAGCGATTCCTTCCTCGCCGACATGTGGGAAATGCTCGGCTACCTGCCGCAGACGCATCTTCCGACGCTGGCCATGTCCGCGTTCGCGCTGGCGCTCATGCTGCTGCTCAAGAAGGTGTCCTTCCTCGCCAAGCCCAGCGTATTGATCGCGGTGGTCATCACGACGCTCGTCAGCGTCGCGGTGGACTTCGAGCACAAGAACAAGGCCAAGCCAGAGTTCATCGCCGACCCGGCGACGCGCGAACTCGTCGCCGGCTATGCCGAGGCCGACCGCCAGCTCAAGGCGCTGTCTGCGGACCTCACCGCCAAGGCGGGAACGCTGCGCGCGGCCGAGCAGGCCCGCGACGCTCGCGCCGCGGCCGACCTGCGCCATCAGATCGACCTGGCCCGTCTCGAGCTGAACGCGCTGGAGGGCCACAACCGCGTCCGGCTCTCGCAGATCAACCGCCTTAGCTTCGAGCGCACCAAGGCGCCGGAAAGCGAAGCGTCGGTGCTTTACCTCAAGGGCACCGTGCCCGCCGGCGTCGAATCGGACGGACGGCTCTGGCACGTAAAGAAGATCGACAAGGGCGAGATGCGCCTGATGGGCGGCGGCGACGTCGTCGGCAACATCCCGGCGGGCCTGCCTTCGTTCCGCCTGCCGACGCTGACGCTGGACGCCATCCTCTCGCTGCTGTCGGCCGCGATCATCGTCGCACTGGTCGCCTTCATGGAGTCCATCTCCATGGCCAAGGCGATGGCGACGAAATCCAAGCAGAAGATCGACCCGAACCAGGAGCTGATCGGCCAGGGCCTTTCCAACCTCGGCGGCGCCTTCTTCCAGGCCTACCCGGCATGCGGCTCCTTCACCGGATCCGCCATCAACCTCCAGGCCGGCGCCAAGACCGGCTTCGCGATGGTCTTCAACGGCATCTTCGTCGCCGTCGTGCTGCTGTTCCTGACGCCCTACCTCTACTACCTGCCCAAGGCCGTGCTTGCCGTGATCATCCTGCTGGCCGTCACCGGCCTGGTGACGCCGGAAGCGCTCAAGCACACGTGGAAAGCCAGCCGCGTCGACGGCCTGGTGGCCCTCGTCACGTTCGTGGTCACGCTGGTCGCCGCGCCTCATCTCGACAAAGGCATCATGGTCGGCGCCAGCCTCGCGCTGATACTGTTCCTGTTCAACACCATGAAGCCGCGGGTTGCGGTGCTCGGCCGCATGCCGGACGGAACCCTGCGCGACGCCAAGATCAACAACCTGCCGCCCTCGAACGTCGTCACCGCCATCCGCTTCGACGGGCGCCTCTACTTCGCCAACGTCTCCTACTTCGAGGATGCAGTCCTGGCTGCCGTGGCGGCCAATCCGAAGGCGCCTTACGTCCTGGTCGTCGGCGATGGCATCAACGACCTCGACGCTTCCGGCGAGGAAGTCATCCATCACCTCGTCGAACGTCTCAATGAAAACGGCGTCGTCGTGTTGTTCGCCGGCCTGAAGAAGCAGGTGCTGGACGTCATGCGGGCCACCGGCCTGTGGCACACGATCGGCGAACGCCGTTTTTACGCCACCGCCGAGCAGGCCCTGGAGGCTGTCTACTCGCGACCGGAGAATGCCGATGAGGACGACCCGCTGAGACCGCCCCCGAGAATCCTCGAGTTCAATCCGGCGATGCTGCACGAGTAGCCGGCGCTGACTCCGGCCCCGGCGCCGACTCGCGGATCGTCTGGATGTCGGCCCGGATCTTTTCCATGAACTTCCCGACGCGCGCCGCGTCGTGCATCACCATGTCCATCTGCCGGGTGTGGATCAGCAGGTAGCCGAGGATCATCAGCCGCTCGCGCAGGTAGGGTGTCGGTCGCTTCTCGATGCGGGCCATGACGGCATCGCCCTTCACTTCGATGCGAAAGCCGATTTCGCGCAGGGCCTCCGCCAGGAGGTTCACTCGGCGGCGCCGACGGTGCTCGTCCGCCGCGCCGCCCTGAAAGCTGAAGTTCACGTACGACTCCGACACCACGTCGGAAAAGCTCGCCTCGGCGAGCGCGAAGTGATAGCCGAGCCGGACGCTGAGGTTGCAGTAGGTGCGCGAGATCAGGAAGTAGTTGCGCCCCGACATGTTCGAATGCACGGCCGGGTCGAGATGGGGATTCATGGCCGACTGCGCGACGATGGAGCCGAAGCCGCGCAGGCTCATGGCCGGCGGCCCCTGCCATGGCACCGCCGTCATGCCTTGCCAGATGGCGTGCATCGGCTCCGAGACGATGTCCTCGATGCGGATGAACGGCCCCGACAAGTCGGCGTCGGGCCGGAAGCCGTCGTCCACGTTCACCACCCACCACTGCGACGGCTGCCCGACCACGTAGAGCTGCTTGGCCGACTTGTCGCGCACGCCGAAGCGGCGGCCCAGATGCAGCATCTCGGCCAGCGACTTCTCGTGGCAGAACCGCGTGATGTCATGCAGGGTGCGGCAGGAGCGCGGCCGGAAGGCCGGCGACTCCGGGGCCGTCAGCGTCAGCGGCGTGATGTGCGACAGCGCTTCCTTCAGCAACTGGTGGATCGGACTTCCCTCCATCAGGTTGGGCCGATAGGGGGATGCGTCGAGCAGCGCTTCGATGCGACCGGCGTGTATCCGGCGCCCGGTGGCGTCGACCGTCACCATCTGGCCTTCCGCGAGTTCCGCCATGACGCCCGGCAGGTCGAACAGGGCCGGCACGCCGAACTCGCGGGCCACGGTGGCGAGGTGGGTCGCCATCTGGCCCGATTCGCTCACCACGGCGGCGGCGCGATTCACCACCACCGCCCATTCGGGGTCGGGCGTCTCGACCACCAGCACGCCGCCGCGCGGGAAGCGAAGCACGTCTTCCGCGCTCGCGACCTTGCAGACCGGTCCTGCCGCGGCGCCGCCGCTGGCCGTCACGCCGCCGCTCATCAGCGGCACCCCGGCCGCCTCGACGACGGGACGCCGTTCGCCCTCGGCGTAGCTTGCCGGCGCGGCGCTGGCACCGACGGGCCGCGCCTGGAGGAAGACAAGCCTGCCCTCGCCATCGACGGCCCACTCGATGTCCTGCGGCGATCCGAAATGGTCCTCGATGCGCACCGACAGCGCGGCCAGTTCCCGCGCGTGCGCGTCCGAGAGGCAGCTTCCCGACGGCTGCGCCAGGCGCACGGCGGTGATGCCGTGCGGCGCCGCGCGAGCGACGTGCAACAGGTCGTAGGCCGACGTCCCGTCGACGATGTGGTTGCCGAGCCCCGGCGCGGCATGGATCACCACCACCGGGTTGCGCGCGTCGTCGGGCGGGCGCGAGTAGGCGACGCCGCTCGTCACGGCATCGACCATGGTCAGGCAGCCCACGCACATCAGCACGTCCTGGTGGCGATAGCCGCGCTGCTCGCGATAGACGATGGCCTGGCTGCGATACTTGCCCGCGACGATGTCCTTGTAGGTCGCCGTGATGTCGGCGAGCGGCACGTTGAGGCGCGTGCGGTATTGGCCGGCGAAGGAACCCGGGCGCGTGTCCTCGCCCAGCGCGCTGGATCGCATCGACACCGTGATGGCGCCGCGCGCCGATTGCGCGAGGCGCCCCGAGTGCTCGATCAGCAGGCGCTCGAGGTCGCCGGGCAGCGACGCGCCGCGGATCAGGTCCTCGATGTCCCGGCTGGCCCTATAGAGCGCTTCGAGATCCTCGACGTCGAGCGTTTGCAGCCGCCGGTTGATGTCCTCGTAGACGTGGGCCGCCTCCATGAAGTGGCGCGCCGCGATGGCCGTGACGGCGAAGCCGTCCGGAACGCGCAGCCCCAGACGGTTGCGCAATTCGCCGAGGTTGGCCATCTTCGCCCCCACCTCGTCCACCGCGTTGCGGTCGATCTCGTCCATGGTCAAGACGAATGCCGTGCCCTGGACCACCGGCTGCCGCGAGACGATGGCATGGACGCGGCCCGAGATGGCTTCGAAGCGCGCTTCGAGATCCTTGTAGCGCCCGTCGGACAGCGCGATCAGGCTGTGCACCATCTTCCTGACGTTCGCGGTCAGGGCGGCCAGGTCTCCGCCGACGAAGGCCATGCCGAACGGCTTGCCCGACTGGAGCATCTCCTCGGCGGCCGACATGAGTTCGAGCGCGTTGTTGTTGGCGGCAAGGAGCGCCCGGAAGTTGCGATAGTGCTCGCGGAAGGCGGACTGCGCGGCCTCCGGCCCGAGCTTCGGGGCCGGCCGGAAAAGCTTGAGCAATCTTCCAAGCATGCCCGCCTGCCTCAATGCTTGAGCTTCAGGCCCCACCCCTCGAAGAGGAACATTACCGCGAAGCCGTACCAGATCGTGTAGGCGACGTAGCCCGCAAGGGCGGCCAGCGCGATCCAGGCCATCCGCGACATCGGTACCGCATCGATGCCGTAGTAGTTGTAGGCCGGCTCGATCGCCTTGCCCTGCACTTCGCGCAGCATCTTCGCTTCCTTGAACCTGCTCTGCCGCGTGAGGTCCTTGCTTATCGCACCGAATGCCTGGTGCCAGTCGTAGAGGGCGCGCTTGCCGTCGAAGCCGTACTTCTCCGCAATGGCGGCACCGTCGTTCCTGAACATGATGTCCGCATCCGCGACGGCCGCCCGCAACACGCCGCCGATATCGCCCGACATCCTGAGGCGCGCACCGTCGATGGTGACGGCGGTTCCGGCCGCGCGGAGCAGCACCGCCATGCGCTCCGCCTGCGCGGCATCGCCCGCCTTGACGTCCGCTTCCGCCTGCAGGCCGTCGTACTCGGCCGCCTTCGCACCGACCGCGGGGATGTAGTAGGCGGAGGCCTTCGAGATGGAGTTGAAGGTGCTGTCGAGGTAATCGAGGGTATTGTCGCCGCCGGAATGCAGCGGCGCGAAGATGAGCGCCAGCGCCGCCAGGAAGGCGGCGATGAGCACGACGCCGAGTCCGAACTCCTTCTTGTCGTAGATCATGCCTGCTTCTCCTGGACGTCGTATTCGGGGATGGCTTCCTCGCCCTTCAGCATGCGCAGGTTGGCGAAGAAAGTCCAGAACACCCACAGCGCGAAGGCGCTCAGGGTGACGAAGAAGATGCCGGTGCCCACGCCTTCGACCAGCGCCCCGGTGTCCTTGCCCATCGGGATGAACTCGAGGCTGGCCAGCTTGCCCGGCAGTGCGAAGAGCCGGTTCACGAAGGCCGACGTGACGGCCAGCGCGAAGAAGCCGCGGATCGTGACGCCCGGCACGATCTTCGTCACCAGCGTGCCGACCTGGATGCCGATCAGCGAGCCGAGCAGCATGCCCATCGCCAGCGTGTAGAAGATGAAGCCGTAGATCGCGTATTGCGCGATGCCCGCATAGCCGGCCGTAAACACGATCTGCAGGATGTCGGTGCCCACCGTCGTCGCCGACGAAACGCCGAGCACGTAGACGAAGATGGGGAAGGTGAGGAAACCGCCGCCGACGCCCATGATGGCCGCCGCGATGCCCACCAGGAAGCCGCTGGCGACGAGGAACACCGCCGAGATGCTGCGTCCGCCCGGCACTACGCCCTGGTCGAACCGGATCATCGGCGGCAGGCGGAGCGACTGGACGCGGCGCGCCAGTCCCGTCATGTCGTCGGCCGGACAGGCCTGGGCGTCCTGCACGCTGTCCGGCGCCGCCAGCACCTTGCGCGTCTTGAAGTAATCGGCCAGGCCGTAGAAGCTGAGAAAGCCGAGGATGAACACGTAGATGCTGGTGATGAAGGCGTCGGACAACACCGGGTTAGTCTCGTACAAGGCCCGGTTGATGTTGCCGCCGACGGTGGCGCCGCCCACCGAGCCGATCAGGAAGGTGACGGCGAGCGAGAGCGAGATGTTGCCGAGCTTGCGATGCAGGACGCTCCCCATGATCGCCTTCGCGAAAATGTGGAAGAGGTCCGTGCCGACGGCGAGGATGCCCTTGACGCCCGCGCTCATCAGGGCCGGGGCGATGATGAAGCCGCCGCCCGCGCCGATGCAGCCGGTGATGAGTCCCGCGACGACGCCGACGGCGATGGAGGCCAGGAAGATTGTCGTGGTGTAGTACGCCGGCCCATAGGCCTGCTTGCCGCCCAGCACCTGCGGCAGCGCCCCGCCGATGTCCCCGGCGAAAGCGGCGCCGACGACCGCGATCGGCAGCAGCAGTAAGCCGAGAAGAAGGCGTCTGCGCCGGTTGCGGAGGATGTTCAGCGAGATCTCCAGATCCCAGCGCGCATACGCCTGGGAACCGGCCAGCAGGAATTGGTAGAAAAGACGCCCGGGCCGGATGCGCCCGACGCCGCTGGAAGACGATTCAGAAGTCATGATGTTGCTTCCCCGGCATGAAGAGATCCTGTTGGCGGTAAGCCTATTCCCGGTGGCTATACCGGTTCAATACGCACTTGTGCTTAGCGGCCCGCATCAGCCGACGAATCGGACGACGATGACGACGGCGATGAAGAGCAGCAGCGCCAGCGCTTCCATGGCGACGATGATGAGACCGACGCGGCGCGACGTCGGGCTCATGCGCAGCCACGCCTTGTCCAGCAGCCACTTGCCGAGGCGCGCCCGGCGATCGCGCCGCGCAGCCAGCGCGAGATAGCCGGCCGCTGCATCGAGCCACAGATTGAGTTCGGCGCGGCGCGCGTCCTCGATCGGCGCGTCGAAGGCCTCGCGGTAGCCCAGCGCCGTGCCCCCTGCCGGCAGGGCACGCCAGGACAACTCGATGCGTCGCGGATGCGCACCCTCGAGTACCACCACGCCGCCGTCATCCGAGAATTCGGATGGGAGGATTCGCCACTCCTCTTCGGCCTCGCTGCGCTCGTAACGCACGCGCAGCCGCCCCGGCTCGTGCGCGAGGACTTCCCATTCCGGATTGAGCCGCCACCACGCATCGGGTTCGCCGAAGAAGCGCGCGGCCAGCGCGGGAGGAGCGGCCGCCAGGCGCTCGCGCTGATAGACGGCGTCAGACACGGGCCAGCAGCACGGAAACGCCCAACCTGCCCTCGAGCCGCGAAGGCAAGTCGCGAGAGGTCCAGCGCGCGAGACGCCCCTGGAAGCGCTTGCCGCCGAGCACCACCAGCTGGTAGGCGCCGTCGCTGGCCACGTGGGGAATCACCTCCTCCGGAGGACCGCGGTGGAGCAGCTGGCCGACCCGGAGCCCCTGCTCCGCAGCCCGCTGGGCGAACTCGGCGAGCGCAGCCTCGCCTTCTGCGGCCAGGCTGCGATCGAGATGCGCCCGGCATTCGTCGCGGTTCACGGCGTAGATCTCGTGGGTGAACTTCTGCAGGAACGGATCGACGACGTAGATCGCGTCGAGCTGGGCCCCGTGCTCCCGCGCGAGACCGACGGCAATCGTCAGCGCCGCCTCGGTATGCGGCTCGCCGTCGACGCACAGCAGGATTTTGGAGAAACTCATGTCGCGGCGCGGGGCGCCGGGAGGCGCCCCGCCTCGGCCGTCAGCCCTTCACCTTGAAGGCGTCGGCGCCGATGGCCATCACGGCGACCGCAGCCAGGACCGCCTTCAGCGTCGCCGACACCACGCCGATGAAGAAGGCCGAGCCACCCGCCTTCTTGAGGTCGTCGAAGGCGATGTTGAGACCGACGCCGGCGAACCCGATGGCGAAGAACAGCTTGAGCAGTTCCTTGCCGAGAAGATCGCGCTGCGCCGACGAGAAGAAGTTCATCTCGTTCAAGGTCACCATGATGAAGAAGCCGAAGATGAAGACCGGGAACTTGCTGGTGACGACCTCCACGACGTTGATCTTCTGTCCTTCGTGCCCCGCCTCGATGGCCGGCTTGACGACGTAGAAGTAGATGGCCCACAGGACGATCAGCGGGATGAAGCCGACGCGCACGATATTGATGACGTTGGCCGTCAGCAACGACTCGTGGCCATACCACGAGGCGGCCGCGACGAGCTGCGCCGTGTTGAGGATGGCGGTGCCGACCCAGGCCCCGAACACCGGCTCGCTCATGCCGAAGGCCTTGCCGATGTACGGGAAGGTAAACAGCCCGAGCGTGCCGAACAGCAGGATGGTGCCGATGGCGTAGAAGAAGTCGCGCGGCTTGGCATTGACCACCGGCGCCACGGCAACCGCGGCCGACACGCCGCAAACGCCGACGCCGGCGCCCATGACGCCCGCCAGGCCCGGGTCGACCTTGGCGCGCCGGCCCCAGAACGAGATGAGCAGCTGCGTGCCCATGACGAAGGCCACCACCAGCAGCAGCCCGAAGACGCCGACCTTCAGCACGTCGCTCCACATGTAATAGGCGCCGAGGATGATGATGCCCGGCTTGATGAGCGGACGCGCCGCGACGGTGCCGGCCTTGAACACCTCGGGCAGGCCGACGGTGTTGCGTATCAGCATGCCGACCAGCAGCAGCACCGCGACGTAGGTCATCTGGAAGGAGATCATCGAGTCGCCGAAGGACAGCGCACCGGGAATCGACTTGGTCTGCGCCACCTGGTTGAACTCGTCCTCGGTGATGACGGTCGGCTTCGCCGGCTTCTTGGGGGCCTTCGCCGACTTGTCGCCGGAGGCGACGGCCGCCTTGTAGGCATCCTCGGCGGCCTTGAACTCCTCGTTCTTCTTGGCGAATCCCTCTTCCTTCTTCTGCTTGTACTCGGCGAAGGTCGCGGGTGCGCTTCCCCCGGTCACTTCCTTGAGGACCTTGCCGGCCTCCTTGTAGTGGTTCGCCCACTTGTGCATGGTGACGTCCCATTGCAGGGCCGCCCAGCCGAATACTGCGCACACCAGCAGCCCGGGAAGCATCCTGGGCAGGTTTTTCAGGCTGAAGTCGACGCCGATTCCGCCGCTGCTCATGATTCGGCCCTCCTCAGAAGAACAGCGATTTCACGAAATTCGGGCCGATGGTGCCGGCCAGAACCAGGGCCACCGTGACGGCGGCGACGGCCAGGACGAAGTAGTCCTCCTTGCGCTCGGCCGAGAAGGTCGCCTTGGACCTCGCTTCATACGCCTCTTGTTCGCCTTGTTCTGCCATTTTGCTTTCCTCCGGGGTCTCGTTGGATTCGGGATACGGCTAAAGCTCCGTCAAGGTATCGTCAAGACCATAACAGAACAAGGGCATAAGAAAGAGGATGCATAAGGTCCAAGATTTGCACTTCTGGGATAATCGGACGTTTCGCATCGGGGAAGGCACATGGGCCATCGACTGTCCAAGATCTATACGCGCACCGGAGACGCCGGCACCACCGGACTCGGCGACGGGTCCCGCACCCGCAAGGATTCGCTTCGGGTCGCCGCCATGGGCGAGGTCGACGAAGTGAATTGCGTGGTCGGCCTGCTGCTCTGCGAGTCGCTGCCGGACGAACTGCGCGACCTCCTGGCCGGCATCCAGCACGATCTGTTCGATCTCGGCGGCGAGCTTTCGGTCCCGGGCGCCAGTTTCCTCAAGGAAAGCCAGCCGGTGCGCCTGGAAGCCGCCATCGACCGCTACAACGCGAACCTGCCGCCCCTCAAGGAGTTCATCCTGCCCGGCGGCACCCGCGCCGCGGCGCTCGCCCACCTGGCTCGGGCCACCTGCCGGCGCGCCGAACGCGCCCTCGTCGCCCTCGCGCAATCGGAACCGGTATCCCAGGCCGCGCGCGAATACCTGAACCGGCTCTCCGATCTCTTCTTCGTGCTGCCGCGTTGGATCAACAAGGCGGCCGGCTGCCCCGACGTGCTCTGGCAGAAGGGCAAGAACGCCTAGTTGCGCGACATTTGCGATGGATTAAGGCGCTCCTAAGCTTAAGCCGGCATCATGGCGGTCATGAAGAAACTCCCAGCCCTCCTCCTGCTGGGCCTGCTGCCTTTGTGCGCGTCCGCCCAGAACGCCGTCGTCCGCATCAGTCCCGAGCAATCGAAAGCCGCCGGCATCGCGCTGGCCTCCCTCGACAGCCTGCGCAGCAACGGCGAGCGCCGCCTGCCTGCGCAAGCCGTCGTCCCGCCGGCACAGACCGCCGTGCTCGGCGCGCCGCTGGCCGGCATGGTGAGCGCGGTGACGACGGCCTACGGCGAAACGGTCAAGCGCGGCCAGGTCCTCGCCCGCGTGCAGGGGCCGCAGCTGCTGGAACTGCAGCGCGAATTCACCGCCGCGCGCGCCCAGGCCGAGGTCGCCGCAGAGCAGCGGAAGCGTGACGAGTCGCTGTTCGCCGACGGCATCATCAGCCGCTCGCGCCTTGCCGTAACGCAGGCGACCGACCGCCAGGCCGCCGCCGTGCTCGCCGAGAAGCGTGCCGCGCTGCGCCTGTCGGGCATGGGCGAGCCTGCCGGCGACGGCACCGGCATCTCGGGAACCGCCGCGCTGCGCGCGCCCTTCGACGGCATCGTGCTCGAAGCGAACGCCCAGCCGGGGCAGCGCGTCGAGGCGACGGCCGTGCTCTTCAAGCTCGGCCGGCTGTCGCCGCTGTGGCTGGAAATCCAGGCGAGCGCCGCGCAGGCGGCGGGACTGGCGCCCGGCGACCAGGTGACCGTCGCCGGCTGCGAAGAAGTCGGCAAGCTGACCGCGGTATCGCCGCATCTCGATCCCGCCACCCAGTCGCTGCGGCTGCGCGCCGAGTTCGCCAACGCCGGCGGCTGCCTCAAGCCCTTCCAGTTCGTCAACGCGCGCATCCAGCCGCGCGAGTCCCAGCCGGGCAATGCCTGGCGCGTGCCGGCGACGGCCCTGGTGCGCCATCTGAGCCAGGCCTGGCTGTTCGCCGAGGCGCCCGGCGGCTACGTTCCGGTGCCGGTGCGGGTGATCGACGAAGTCGAGCAGGCGGCGCTGGTCGCGCCGGCCGAAGGCGCGGCGCAAGCCCTGCACGGCGGACTGCGCGTGGCGATCAAGGGCACCGCGACCATCAAGGCGGCCTGGCTCGGCATCGGCGCTGGCGAAGGAAAGTAGATGTTCCAGCGCCTCGTCCAGTTCGCGCTGACGCAGCGCCTGCTGACCCTCATCGCCGCCCTGCTGCTGGTGGGCGCCGGCATCGCCGCCTTCCGCGAGTTGCCGATCGACGCCTTCCCCGACGTCTCCTCGACGCAGGTCAAGATCATCATGAAGGCCCCCGGCATGACGCCGGAAGAAGTCGAGGCGCGCATCGTCACGCCGATCGAGGTCGAACTGCTCGGCATTCCGTACAAGCGGGTGGTGCGCTCGTCCGCCAAGTACGCCATCGCCGACATCACTTTGGACTTCGAGGACGGCACGGACATCTATTGGGCGCGCCAGCAGGTCTCGGAACGGCTCGCCGGCGTGCTGAAGGATCTCCCCAACAACGTCTCCGGCGGCCTGGCGCCGATCACCACGCCGCTCGGGGAAATGCTGATGTTCACCGTCGAGGGCAACATCTCGCTGGAGGAAAAGCGCTCGCTGCTCGATTGGGTGATCCGTCCGCAGCTGCGCACCCTGCCCGGCGTCGCCGACGTGAACAGCCTGGGCGGCTACGTGCGCACCTTCGAGGTCGTGCCGCAGCTCCTTGCCATGAAGGCCCGCGGCATCGCGCTCTCGGAATTGCGCCAGGCGCTCGAGTCCAACAACCGCAACGACGGCGCCGGCCGCATCAGCGAAGGCGAGGAATCGTTGCTGGTCCGCATCGAGGGCAGCGTCAAGACCGTCGAGGACCTGCGCAGCATCGTCCTTCGCTCGCGCGACGGCGCGGTGACGCGCATCGGCGACGTCGCCGCGGTCCGCATCGGCAGTCTGACGCGCTACGGCACGGTGACGCACGGCGGCCGCGAGGAGGCCGTCGAAGGCCTGGTGCTGGGCTTGCGCGGCGCCAATGCCCGTCAGGTCGTCGAAGGCGTGCGCGGCAAGCTGGCCGAGATCCAGAAGAACCTGCCGCAGGGCGTGACGACCAGCATCTTCTACGACCGCGGCGCCCTGGTGGACCGCGCCGTCGGCACTGTTTCCAAGGCGCTCTACGAGGCGATCGCGCTGGTGCTGGTGCTGCTGCTGGCCTTCCTCGGCAACCTGCGGGCGGCCATCGCCGTGGCCTGCATCCTGCCGCTGTCGGCGCTGGTCACCTTCGTGCTGATGAACCTGTTCGGCATGTCGGCCAACCTGATGAGCCTCGGCGGCCTCGCCATCGCCATCGGCATGCTGGTCGACGCGGCCGTAGTGGTGGTCGAGAACGTCGAGAGTCAGCTCGCACAGCCGCAGTCGGCGCAACTGCCGCTGCTCCATCGGATCTACCGCGCGGTGCGCGAGGTGACCATGCCGGTGGTATCCGGCATGGCCATCATCGTCATCGTCTTCCTGCCGCTGCTGACCCTGCAGGGCCTCGAGGGCAAGCTGTTCGTGCCGGTCGCGCTGACCATCATCTTCGCCCTGTCCGGCTCGCTGCTGCTGTCGCTGACCGTCATCCCGGTGCTGGCCTCCTTCCTCATCAAACCGTCCGCCGGCCATCACGAGCCATGGCTGGCGCGCAAGGCGACTGAACTCTACGTGCCGCTGCTCGAGAAGGCGCTCGCCGCACCGAAGCAGGTGATCGTCGGGGCGCTGGCCATGCTCGGCCTCACCGTCGGCGCCTTCCTGATGCTGGGCAAGGCCTTCATGCCGACCATGGACGAGGGCGACCTGATCGTGCAGGTGATGAAGCTGCCGTCGATCACCCTCGACCAGAGCGCACAGACCGACCTCGCGGTGCAGCGTGCGCTGCTGGCGAAGATCCCCGAGATCCGCGACATCGTCGCCCGCGTCGGCTCCGACGAACTCGGTCTCGACCCGATGGGGCCCAACGACACCGACACCTTCCTGGTGCTGAAGCCGATCAAGGAATGGCGCCAGCCGGACAAGGAATGGCTGACCGGGGAGATCCGCAAGGTGCTGGCCGACTTCCCGGGCATGGACACCGGCTACACGCAGCCGATCGAGATGCGCGTCGCCGAGATGCTCACCGGCACCCGCGGCGACCTCGCCGTCAAGATCTACGGCAGCGACGTCAAGGAGCTCAACGCCCTGGCGGAGCGCATGGCGGCGCTGCTCAAGTCCATCCCCGGCGCCCAGGACGTGCTGACGGTGAAGAACGAGGGCGTGCAGTACTACATGGTCGACATCGATCGGCTGGCTGCCGGCCGCTTCGGTCTCGACATCGAGGAACTCGCCGCGGCGCTGCGCGCGCAGATCGAGGGCCAGCCCGCCGGCCTGGTGCTCGAAGGCATCCGCCGCACGCCGCTGATGATCCGCGGCGGCAACGACATGCGCATGTCTCCGGCGCTGTTCGCCGGCATGCAGGTCGCCCTGCCGGGCGGCGGCAGCGTGCCGTTGTCCTCGGTCGCGACTCTCAGGCGCGTGGCAGGTCCCGTGAAGATCGACCATGAGAACGCCCAGCGCATGGTGGTTGTCCAGGCGAACGTCTCGGGACGCGACCTGGTCGGCTTCGTCGACGAGGCCAAGGCGCGCGCGGCCGCCGAGATCAAGCTCGAGGGCGACTACCGCCTGGCCTGGGGCGGCCAGTTCGAGAACCAGCAGCGCGCCGCAAAGCGGCTCGCGCTGGTGGTGCCGGTGGCGCTGGCGATGATCTTCCACATCCTGTTCACCACCTTCCGCTCGCTGCGACAGGCGGCCATGGTGTTCGTCAATATCCCCTTCGCGCTGATCGGCGGCGTCTTCGCACTGCTGATCTCGGGCGAATACCTGTCGGTGCCGGCTTCGGTCGGCTTCATCGCCCTGCTCGGCATCGCCGTCCTGAACGGCCTGGTGCTGATCTCCTATTTCAACCAGCTGCGCGACCAGGGCATGCCGATCGAGCGCGTCGTCGTCGAAGGCGCCAAGCGGCGCCTGCGGCCGGTGCTGATGACGGCGTCTATCGCCGCCTTCGGCCTGGTGCCGCTGCTGTTCGCCTCGGGGCCCGGCTCCGAGATCCAGCGTCCCCTCGCCATCGTGGTGGTCGGCGGCCTCGTCACCTCGACGCTGCTGACGCTGGTCATGCTGCCGATCCTCTACCGCCGTTGGGGAAGCGAATGAGCCGCAAAGCCTTCCTGAAGCTGGTATTGCCCAAGAGCCTCGAGGAGCAGGTGGTCGACCACCTGCTGCGCCACCCGGAATGGGTGGGCAGCTTCACCACCTACCTGGTCGACGGGCACGGTTCGCCGCAGCGCATCGCCAGCTCCGTCGAGCAGGTGCGCGGCCGCGCCGAACGCGTGCAGATGGAAATCGTCGCCGCCGACGAAGCCGCGGCGCGCGAACTCGTCGAGCATCTCAAGGCCGACATGCCCAACGCCGACGTCGACTGGCTGATCGTTCCCGTGTCGGCCTATGGAGATTTCCGATGAAACGCCGCCTCTGGGCCGCGCTGCTGCTGTCGCCGCTGGCGGTCGCCGCCGGCAATCCCGACCTGCCCCCCGACGCCCTGGTGGAGAAGGCGCTGCGCGCCCATCCCGCGGTGCTTGCCGCACAGGCCGGCATCGACGCCGGTGCGGCGGCCCGCGACGCCTTGGACGCCGGACCGCACGAATTCACCCTGCGCCTGGGCAGCGCGCAACGCCGCGAGGTCGCGACCGACCTGCGGCTGCCCGAGAAGCAGATCGGCATCGAGCGAGCGCTTCGCCTGCCGGGCAAGGCCGCCAAGGACGGCGAGATCGGGGCGGCGACACTGGCCCAGGCGCGCGAGGCCTACGGCGACGCCTTGCACGAAACCGCCCGCCTGCTGCTGGGCTCATGGTTCGGCTGGCGCCGCGAAGACGCCGCCGCCGCCGAGTGGCGGGCACAAGTCGATGTGCTGCGCCACCAGAACGACGTCGCGACGAAGCGCGTCGCCGCGGGCGACGCGGCGCGCATCGAGACCCTGCTGACCGCCGCCCAGCTGGCTCAGGCCGAGGCCCAACTGGCGCAGGCGGAGACCCGCGCCCAATTGGCAGCCGGCTTGCTGTCCCAGCATTTCCCCGCATTGCCGCTGCCCGCCAATCCGGGCGACGCCGCGCCCGCCGCACCGGCCGGCACCGCCGAGGACTGGCGCGAAAAGATCCTGCAGCACAGCCACGAGCTCCAACTGGCCCGCAATGCCGCGCGACGTGCCCAACTCCAGGCGCAACGCAGCGACGCCGACCGCTTGCCTGATCCGACCATCGGTCTCAACTGGTCGTCGGAGCGCGACGGGCAGGAACGCGTCGTCGGCGTAGCCCTGTCGATTCCGCTGCCGGGTGCGGCACGCGCCGCCGCGGCGCGCGGCGCCCAGGCCGAAAGCACCGCCGCCTCGGCGCGCGAGGCGCTGGCGCTCGCCAAGGTCGAGGGCGAGGCACGGCGCACCGTGCAGCTGGCCCAGACCGCCTATCTCCAGGCGCAGCGGCTGACCGAAGTCGCGGCGCGCAGCGCCGAGAACGCCCAGCTGCTGGAAAAGGCCTGGCGCTACGGCGAGGGGCAGCTCGGCGACCTGCTGGCCGCGCGCCGCCAGGCCATCGAGGCCCGGCTCGCCGCCGCACAGGCCCGGCTCGATGCAGCCGAGGCGCGCTACCGGCTGCTGCTCGATGCCCACGAACTGTGGGCCTTCGAGCAGGAATCGCCGGAGCGGGCTCCTTAAGCGAGCGCTAAGTCGGCGTTAATGGCGCATTAAGCGCCGGCGCGCATGCTGCGTTCGTGTCATCCCGAAAGGAGATATTCATGAACGCCCCCGCATTCTCCGAACGGCGCGCCTTCGATCCCCTGCTGCGCCTGATTCATGCCTGGAACGCCCTGGCCATCGTCGGCCTTGGCCTCAGTGCCCAGCTCGCCGAGGCTTTCGAGCACGGCCCCTGGGAAGATGTCATCTGGCGCAGCCACGTGCAGTTCGGCTATGCCCTCGTCGGCGGCCTCGCGCTGCGTCTCGTCTGGGGCCTCGTCGGTCCCGAGTTCGCGCGCTGGGCGGATCTCTGGCATCCGCGCGCGTGGTCGCAGGTGCTGCGCGGCCGCTTCGCCATCCCGCCGCGCTTCGGCCACGACGCCAAGGCGAGCGCAGCCTTCCTCGCCCTCTACGCCGTGCTGCTGCTGATGGCGGCCACCGGCCTGCCGCTCGCCGCCGTCGAGTTCGGCATGGGCCCGTTCGCCGGCGTGCTGGACGAGAGCAGCGGCCTCAAGCACCTGCTGAAGGAGCCGCACGAGGCGGGCTTCGCGTTGGTGCTCGGCTTCATCGCCCTGCACCTCGGAGCGCTCGCCTACCACCGCTTCGTGTTGGGCGCCCCCGTCGGCCAGGCGATGGTGACCGGCATGCAGCGCCTGCCGCAGGAGACCAATCATGCGTAAGCCCGCCTTCGCGGCCATTGCGGCGCTCGCGGCCGCCCTGTGCGTCCCGTCCTTCGCCGACGAGCACCGGGGGCGACACGAATACGGCGAACGCGCCGATCACCATGAGCGCCACGAACGCGACCTGCCGTCCATCGTGCGCAACAAGGCCTGGCTCGTCGAATGCGGCTCCTGCCACGTCGCCTACCCGCCCGGCATGCTGCCCGAGCAGTCCTGGCGAATCATCATGGCGGGCCTCGACAGCCACTTCGGCGAGAACGCGAGCCTCGATCCGCCCGTACGCGCTGCAATCACGGAATTCCTCGCGGCCAATGCAGGCGGCCGCGACGGCAGGCGCGTCGAGCGAGCCCCGGCGGGCGCCGCCGCACCGCTGCGCATCACCGAGCTCGGCTGGTTCCAGCGCGAGCACCGCGAGCTGGCGGCGGACGTATGGAAACGCAAGGAGGTCGGCTCCCGTGCCAACTGCGGCGCCTGCCACCGCGGCGCGGAAGATGGCCGCTTCGACGAGCACGAGGTAGCGGTACCGGGCTCGCGTCGCCGACGGGAAGGCTAGAATCGACCCCATGCGCATCCTGCTTGTCGAAGACGACCCCCTGCTGGGCGACGGCCTCGCCGCCGGCCTGCGGCAGTCGGGCTTCGCCGTCGACTGGGTCAAGGACGGCGAAAGCGGGCTGGCCGCCCTGCAGAGCGAGCGCTTCGACCTCGCCGTGCTCGACCTCGGACTGCCCCGGCTTTCCGGCATGGAAGTGCTGCGCCGCCTGCGCGCCCAGGGCGGCGCCATGCCCGTGCTGATCCTGACGGCGCGCGATGCGACCAGCGACAAGATCGCCGGACTGGACGGCGGGGCCGACGACTACCTGGTCAAGCCGGTGGACCTCGATGAACTCGCCGCCCGCGTGCGGGCGCTGCTGCGCCGGTCCGCCGGCCGGGCCGAGCCCGTGCTGCGCCAGGGCGGCGTCATGCTCGACCCCGCGGCGCATCGGGTCGAGCAGGACGGCAGGGAAGTGGAGCTCTCGGCCCGCGAGTTCGCCGTGCTGCATGCGCTGCTTTCCAATGCCGGCCGTGTCATGACGCGCGGCCAGCTCGAACAGTCGATCTACGGCTGGAGCGAGGAGCCCGACAGCAACGCGCTGGAGGTGCACATCCATCATTTGCGGCGCAAGTTCGGCGCGGACTTCATCAAGACCCTGCGCGGCGTCGGCTACATGATCCCGAAATGAGCGGCACGCGGTGGTTCTCGCTGCGTCGCCGCCTGACGGCCCTGCTGCTTGGCGGCGTCGCCATCTGCTGGCTGGTCGCGCTGGTGTGGACGTCCATCGACGTTCATCACGAGGTGGACGAGTTGTTCGACGCCCAGTTGGCGCAGTCGGCCCAGGTACTGATGGCGCTGGGCACGCACGAAGCGGGCGAGGACGAGCTCGAGGAACTCGAAGGCAGCCTGGAACCCCACCAGCGCTCGCTGATGTTCCAGATGTGGGACCACCATGACAGGCTGCTGATGCGATCCGCCAACGCGCCCGACACGCCGTTGACGGAAACCGACGGCTTCTCGGAGGGAATCGGCCCGCAGGGTCACTGGCGCTATTTCAGCCAATGGAGCCGCCATCGCCACGAGCGCGTGCGGGTGATCGTCGCGGAGAACCATCGTGTGCGCGAGGAGCTCATCGCGCACACCGTGTTGCGCATGCTGGTGCCCGCCATGGTGGGACTGTTGCTCCTCGGCGGCTGGATCTGGATGGCGACCCGGCGCGGACTGGCGCCGCTGGACACCGTCGCGCGCCAGGTCGGCGACCGCGCGCCCGAAAGGCTCCATGCCGTCGCGCCGGACGCTGCGCCCGAAGAGATTCGGCCGCTCATCGACTCCCTCAACGACCTGTTCCGCCGCGTCGACCACGCGCTGGAAAGCGAGCGGCGCTTCACCGCCGACGCCGCCCATGAACTGCGCACTCCGCTCGCGGCGCTTGCCGCGCAGGCCCAGGTAGCCATCCGCGCCCGCGACGACGAGGAGCGCCGCCACGCACTCGAACTGCTGGTCACCGGCATGGCGCGCACCGCCCGCCTGGTCGACCAGTTGCTGACCCTGGCACGGCTGGAGCCCGACACGGCGCCGGCCGCCGCTGCCATGCGGCTGGACCAACTCGTCCAGGAGGTCTGCGCCGACCACGGCGCGCAGGCGCACGCCAAGGACATCGCGCTGGAACTCGACGCCGCGCCCGTGACGATCACGGCCGACCGCGAACTCCTGCGCACCCTGCTGCGCAACCTCATCGACAACGCGCTGCGCTACACGCCCCGCGGGGGCCGCGTCGCGGTAAGCGTTCCTGCCGCGCCGGACACCGCCAGCGTACGGGTCAGCGACAGCGGGCCGGGCATCCCGGCCGAAGAGCGCGAGCGGGTCTTCGAGCGCTTCGCGCGGCTCGCCGGGCAGGACATCGAGGGCAGCGGACTCGGCCTGTCGATCGTGCAGCGGATCGCCCAGCGGCACGGCGCGGAGGTGAGGATGGAGGCCGGGGAAGACGGCCGCGGCCTGGCGGTCGTCGTTAGCTTCCCGAGCGCCGCCGCATAGCGGCGCGGTACGCAGGTTTACGCCGCGACTTCCTTCGAGCGCAGCTGGTCGAGCACCTTCATGTACTGGACGCTGATCTGGCGCAGGCGCTGGTTGAGCAGGATCGCCATGCGCATCACCAGCTTGACGCCGAGTTGCGGCCGCTCGGCGATCAGCCGCAGCAGTTCCTCGCGGCCGAGCACGGCAATGATGGACTGCTCGACGCTGATGCAGCTCGCGAAGCGCGGCTCGCCGTCGATCACCGACATTTCGCCGAGCGTCTTGCCCGGGCTGGCGTCGCCGATCTGCACCGGCAGGCCGCGGTGATCCTTCTTGGCGATCTCCATCGAGCCCTCGATCAGCAGCAGCATGAAGTCGCCGCGCTCGCCCTCGCGGATGATCTCGCTGCCGGCCGGAACGCGATAGCAG